>NZ_JBEYXK010000013.1:0-121900 GCF_040645035.1 Streptomyces sp. NPDC046876
CCGCCTGGACCTGGCCGAGGTCTCGGCGATGATGCGCTCAAACGCCGCGCGGGCTGAATCAGCCTCGCCGGCGTTTGAGGCGTTTCGGGAAGGGGCGGGGTGGGGGAACGGCTCCGCGCAGCGGTCAAGGGCGGCCCGTGATGACCGCCGTGACGGCGGTGCCGCGGGGGAAGGCGCCGCGGTCGGCCAGGGCCGCCAAGGCCCACAGGAGTTTCGCCACGTAGATGCGCTCGACCGGGACCCCGTGCCGGGCCTCGAAGTCGGCGGCGAAGGCCTCCAGGGCGGCCGGGACACGGGCGTAGCCCCCGTGGTCGAAGCCCTCGGCCAGGGCCCACTCCCCGGCCGGTCCCCCGAAGGCCCGCTCCTGGAGGGAACGTATCTCCGCCCCCAGGAACCCGCCCGCCAGCACCGGCACCCCGAGCGCCCGCTGCCCGGGCCCGAGGCCGGCGGCCAGGCCGGCCAGGGTCCCGCCGGTGCCGCAGGCCACCGCGACCGTGTCCGAGCCGCCCCGCAGCTCGCGCCCCAGCTCCGCGCACCCCCGCACGGCGAGCGGGTTGCTGCCGCCCTCGGGGACCACGTACGCCCCGCTGGCGCCGGCCGCGGCGAGCAGCCGGTCGAGCACCTCGGGCTCGCCCTTGCGCCGGTAGTCGCCGCGCGTCACGAAGTGCAGCCGCATCCCGTCCGCCGCGCACCGCGCGAGCGAGTCGTTGAGCGGCTGCCCGGCGAGCTCGTGCCCGCGCACGATGCCGACGGTGCCGAGCCCGAGCAGCCGCCCCGCGGCGGCGGTGGCCCGCAGGTGGTTGGAGTACGCCCCGCCGAAGGTGGCCAGCTCCCGCTGCCCGGCGGCCACCGCGGCCCGCAGGTTCGGCGCGAGCTTGCGCCACTTGTTGCCCGGCAGCTCCGGATGGACGAGGTCGTCCCGCTTGAGCAGCAGCCGTACGCCGCGGCGCTCGAACCGCTCGTCGCGGACCTCCTGTACGGGGGAGGGCGGGCGCGGGCGCAGGAGCGGCTCGGGGTTCACGGGGCGGTTCACCGGTCCATTGTCGGCGCCCTCCATGGTCGGTGTCCCGCCGACGTCTCCCCGCGAAGGACGCTACTTCAGGCGCTCGCCCACCCGGGCGCGGAAGGAGTCCATCGTGAAGCCCGCCGGGTCGATCTTCCCCGGCTGCCATTCGAGGTGGCCGATCACCGAGCGCTCGGTCCAGCCGTGCACCCGGCACACCGCGGCCGCGGCCCGGGCCATCGCGTCGAGCTGGACCGCCGGCCAGGGGTCCTCGCCGTCGCCGAGGTTCTCGCACTCGAAGCCGTAGAAGTGGCGGTTGCCGTCGGTGTTCGCGCGGTGGTCCGGCGGGAGGCGCTTCTCCGCGATCACCGCCGCCAGGACGTCGGAGTCACCCGCGCCGGCGTGGTTGGCCCGGCCGTAGCCGACCAGGTGGACCCGGCCGTCCTTGGTGATCACGCCGTGGCAGAGCGGGCCCGGCAGCTCCTCGTCGCCGTTGCGGCAGAGCTGGACGGTGTACGAGGTGCCGTGGGTGACGGTGTGGTGGATCATCACCCCGTGCACGGGGCCCCAGGGGCCCTTGTGGTTGCGGTTGTGGGTGCGCCAGGCGCCGACCTCGACGACGGTCAGTCCCTCGCGCCGCAGGGCGCCGAGGAACCGGTCCGCGGACATGGGAGCGGCCATGGCCGCCTCCTCTCCGGATGCGCGGCGGCCACCTTGCGTGTCCGCCTCATCGCTCTCCGGTGTAGTGGAGGAGTTCCTTCCGAGGCCAGGGCGTTCGTACGGCGAGCGAGCCGATCCGGACAGCAGTCCCGGCCGGCCCGCCCGCCCCACGGGCCGCAGTCCTTGCGAGCCCTTACGCGGAGGCCAGCCACAGGTCCGGGCCGAACACCTCGTAGTGGATGTCCGCGGCCGGCACGCCCTTCGCCAGCAGCTGCGCGCGCACCGCCCGCATGAAGGGGAGCGGGCCGCACAGGTACGCCCGGGTGCCCGGGGCCACCGCGACGTCCGCCAGGTCCATCAGGCCCTCGCCGTCGCCGGGTTCGGCGTCGGCCTCGTACCAGAACCGGGCCGTGCCGTCGGCCAGCTTGTGCGTCAGGGCCCGGTGGTCGGCGCGCAGCGCGTGGTCGGCGGGGGAGCGGTCGGCGTGCAGGACGGTGACCGGGGACGGGTGTGCGGTCTCGGCGAGGTGCTCCAGCATCGACAGCATCGGGGTGCAGCCGATGCCGGCCGAGGCGAGCAGGACCGGCGCCGCGCCGCCGCGCAGGACCAGGTCGCCGTACGGAGCGGAGACGCGCAGGGTGTCGCCCACCGCGACCTCGGCGTGCAGGTGGTTCGAGACCTCCCCGTCGGGGCCGGCGGCGGCCGGGCCGTGGATCCGCTTGACGGTGATGGTGCGGACCGGCGAGCCGGGCGCGCAGGACAGGCTGTACTGGCGGATCTGCCGGGCGCCGTCGGGCAGTTCCACCTGCACCGAGACGTACTGGCCGGGGGCGAAGCCGGGCGCGGGGGCGCCGTCGGCGGGGGCGAGGTGGAAGGTGGTGCAGTCCGCGGTCTCCTCCACCCGGGCGGTGACCGTCCACGGGCGCCAGACGTCGCCGGCGAGGACCTGCTGCTCGGCGTAGAGCCGCTCCTCGATGGCGATGAGGGCGTTCGCCATCAGCCAGTAGACCTCGTCCCAGGCCGCGGCGACGTCGGGGGTGACGGCCTCGCCGAGGACCTCGGCGATCGCCGCGAAGAGGTGGCGGTGAACGACCTCGTACTGCCCGCGGGTGACGCCGAGGGAGGCGTGCTTGTGCGCGATGCGGTTCAGCATGACGTCGGGCCGGGTGTCGGGGTGGGCGACGAGGTGGGTGGCGAACGCGGCGATGGAGCCGGCGAGGGCCTGCTTCTGCAGGCCGGCGTTCTGGTTGCCGCGGTTGAACAGGTCGCGCAGCAGCTCCGGGTGGGCCGCGAAGAGCTTCGTGTAGAAGAGCTCCGCGATGTCGCCGACGGCCGCGCCCACGGCGGGAAGGGTGGCGCGGACGGTCTCGGTCGACTTCTCGGACAGCATCGGTGACTCCTTGCGTGAACGGGGGCGGTGCGGTGTGCGTTTTCTGGTATCTAAGATGCAAGTTTTGGGGTGTGATCAGCCTAGGCGGCCCGGCGGGCGGTGCGAATCGGCCAACCGGCCCGACCGTCAGGGACTTTCGGCCCGTCCGGCCGCAGCGCTTCCCGAAATGCCCAGCAGCAGCGGCCCGGTGGGCGTGGCGACCAGGTCGGAGACCGTCAGCGGGTCGAGCGCGGCGAAGAAGGCCTCCTGGGCTCGGCGCAGCGCACCCCGCAGGATGCAGGCGCCGCGCAGCGGGCAGGGCGTGGTGCCCTCGCAGTCCACGACGTCGCCCGCACCCTCCAGTTCGCGGACGACCCCGCCCACGGACGCAGCCCGCCCGGCGGCGGTCAGCGAGAGCCCTCCGCCGCGGCCGCGGCGCGCCTCGACCAGGCCGAGGTGCTGGAGCCGGGCCACCACCTTGGCGGTGTGGGTGTACGGGACCTCCATCGTCGCCGCCACGTCGCGCGTGGTGGGGAGGTCCTCCTCCGCCACGGCCAGGCGCATCAGGATGCGCAGGGCCAGGTCGGTGAATCGGGTCAGCCGCATGGCCGTCACCGTATGAAAGTTGACTTTGCGATGCAAATTAATGATCGGGGGCTGCGCAGCGGGGGCTGAACCCCAAAGGATGCCCAGCCCCGGGCGGACTAGTCCCACCCTTTTGTGTAATGGTCCCACCACGTTCGGTGCTGAAAGGCTTCTGCCGCTGATCCATGGAGTGATCGAAAGGGAAGCGCATGTCGGTCCAGGCAGGTTCCGAATCCGAGGTCCAGACCCCCCAGCGGAGTCTTGCGACTTCGGCCGCGCGGAACTTGGCAACCACGACCAAGTCCGTACCGCAGATGCAGGAGATCTCCGACCGGTGGCTCCTGAAGACGCTCCCGTGGGTGCCCGTGCAGGGCGGCACCTACCGGGTCAACCGCCGGCTCAGCTACACCGTCGGCGACGGACGCGTGGAGTTCGTCAAGACCGGGAACCGGGTCCAGGTGATCCCCGCCGAGCTCGGCGAGCTGCCGCTGCTGCGCACCTACGAGGACCTCGACGTGCTCACTGAGCTCGCCCGGCGGTGCCGCCAGGTCGACTTCGAGCCCGGCCGGGAACTGACCTCCTTCGGCAGCGCCTCCGACCAGGTGTTCCTGCTCGCCCACGGCCGCATCGAACAGATCGGCCCCGGCCCCTACGGCGAGGACGCCGTCCTGCGCACGGTCGCCGACGGCGCCTACTTCGGCGAGGACTCCCTCGTGGACGACGACGCCATCTGGGAGTACACCGCCCGCGCCGTCACCTCCGGCACCGCCCTCGTCCTGACCCGCGAGGACTTCCGGCTGCTCGCCGACCGCGCCGACTCGCTGCGCCGGCACGTGGAGTCCCTACGCTCCCTGCCCGACCGGCGCACCAACGCCCACGGCGAGGCCGCGATCGACCTCTCCGCCGGCCACCAGGGCGAGCCCGTCCTGCCCGGCACCTTCGTCGACTACGAGGCCAGGCCGCGCGAGTACGAGCTCTCCATCGCCCAGACCGTCCTGCGCGTGCACACCCGCGTCGCCGACCTCTACAACCATCCGATGAACCAGACCGAGCAGCAGCTGCGGCTCACGGTCGAGGCGCTGCGCGAGCGCCAGGAGCACGAGATGGTCAACAACCCCGAGTTCGGCCTGCTCCACAACGCGGAGTACGACCAGCGCATCCAGCCGCACGACGGCGGTCCCACCCCCGACGACATGGACCAGCTGCTCAGCATGCGCCGCGGGTCCAAGCTGTTCCTCGCGCACCCCGAGGCCATCGCCGCCTTCGGCCGCGAGTGCAACAAGCGCGGGGTGTACCCGGACCCGGTCGAGGTCGGCGGCCGCACGGTCCAGGCGTGGCGCGGGGTGCCGATCTTCCCGTGCAACAAGATCCCGATCAGCGACGCCCGGACGACGTCCATCCTCTGCATGCGCACCGGCGAGGAGGAGTCGGGCGTGATCGGCCTGCACCAGCCGGGCATCCCGGACGAGATCGAGCCGAGCATGTCGGTGCGGTTCATGGGCATCAGCGAGCAGGCCATCATCTCCTACCTGGTCACGGCCTACTTCTCCGCCGCGGTGCTGGTGCCGGACGCGCTCGGCATCCTGGAGAACGTCGAGATCGCCCGCCGGCGCTGACCGGCCGGCCGAGCGAGCACCGGGGATGGGGGCACGCCATGGGCGCCACTGAGGCGATCGCGACCGGCGAGGGGCAGGAGGCCGAGGCCGCCGCCCTGCTGGAACGGACGAGGAGAACGGTCGACCCGGAGCTGCGCCGCACGGTCGGGAGCCTGCCCGGCGGGATGCGGCGCGTGGCGATGTACCACTTCGGCTGGGAGCACGCGGACGGCACGCCCGCCGCGGCCCCGGCGGGCAAGGCCATCCGGCCCGCCCTGGTGCTGGCCGCCGCCCGGGCCCTCGCAGGAGAGGACGCCGCGGTCGGCGGCGCCGCGGTGCGGGCGGCGGTGGCCGTGGAGCTCGCGCACAACTACACGCTGCTGCACGACGACGTGATCGACAAGGACGTCACCCGGCGCGGCCGGGCCACGGCCTGGACGGTGTTCGGGATCCCGGACGCGGTGATCACGGGCGACGCCGTGATGGCGCTCGCCCTGAAACTCCTCGCGCAGGACCCGCACCCCGCCTCGGCGGCGGCCTCGGCCCGGCTCGCCGCCTGCATGGTCGAGCTGTGCGCGGGTCAGCAGGCCGACTGCGCCTTCGAACAGCGCCGGCACGTCTCCCTCGACGAGTGCCTGGCCATGGCCACGGCCAAGACCGGGGCCCTGCTGGGCTGCGCCTGCGCGCTCGGTGCGCTCTCCGCGGGCGCCGGGCCGGAGGAGGTCGACGCCATGGACGCCTTCGGCCGCGAGGCGGGCCTCGCCTTCCAGCTGATCGACGACCTGATCGGCATCTGGGGCGACCCGGGGCACACCGGCAAGCCCGCCGGGGCCGATCTGCTCGCCCGCAAGAAGTCCCTGCCCGTCGTGGCCGCGCTCACCTCGGGCACCGCGGCCGGCGAGGAGCTCGCCGCGCTGTACGCCGGACCCATGACGGGGGAGGACGTACGGCGGGCGGCCGACGCGGTGGACCGGGCCGGCGGGCGGGACTGGGCGCAGGCCCATGCCGCGGACCGGATGGGCCGGGCGGTGCAGCAGCTGTCCCGGGCCGTGCCGGACCTCGGCGCGGCGGGCGGGCTGCTGGCGCTGGCGGAGTTCGTCACGCGGCGCACGCGGTGAGCCCGTAGCGTGCCGAGGGCGGTGCGCAAGCCCTGTTCCGGCACCGCATGGTGCCGGAACAGGGCTTTTCCCGGTTTCGGCGCCAACTCTAGGATCTGCCACGGCCATTGAGACTTCAGTGAAGGATGTGGATCGTGGTGCTGGACATACGCCGGGCCGACCAGGCCGACCGGGACGCCGTCGCGCAACTGCTGGACGAGGCCTTCCGCGAGGACCCGGTGAGCAGCTGGGTCTTCCCGGACCCGGAGCACCGGGCCGCTGTGCACGGCAGGTTCCTCGGCGTCTTCGTGGACGTGGCGCTGGCCGAGGGCCGGATCGACTACGCGGCGGACGGCTCGGCGGCCGCGCTGTGGCTGCGGGTCCCGGCGGGTGAGCCGGAGGGTGAGGACGAGACGCCGGCCCGGATGCGCGCCGTGGCCGACCCGGACAACGAGCGGTGCGAGCTGGTGGGCCGGCTGACCGGGGCGGTGCACCCGACGGCCGAGGAGCACGAGTACCTGCTGATGATCGCGGTCGCCCCGGGCCGGCAGGGCGAGGGGCTGGGCACCGCGCTGATGCGGCCGGTGCTGGAGCGCTGCGACCGCGACGGCGTGCCGGCGTACCTGGAGGCGAGCAGCGAGCGCAGCATGCGGCTGTACGAGCGGCTCGGCTGGGAGTTCACGGGCGAGGCGGTGCAGCTGCCGGAGGGGCCGCTGATGTGGCCGATGTGGCGCAAGCCGCAGCCGCCGACCGTACCCCTTGCGTAACCACTACAGCTGAAGTACTTTAACTGGCGTGCCCCGGAGCGGCGGCACTGTCTGACGGAAGAGATCTCGCTTGCGCAAGCTCACGTACTTCGTCGCCACCACGGTCGACGGCTTCATCGGTGACCCGGACGGCGATGCGGAGTTCATGTACCCCTGCGTGGACCAGGAGTTCGTGGCCCACCTGGTGGCCGAGTACCCGGAGACGATCTCCGCGCTGGGCCGGACCCAGCTCGGTATCGAGGACGTGCCGTCGAAGCGGTTCGACACGGTGCTCATGGGGCGGCGCACCTACGAGCCCGGCCTCAAGGTGGGCATGACCAGCCCCTACGGCCACATGCGCGAGCAGTACGTCGTCTCGCGCTCCCTCACCGAGTCCCTCGACCCGCAGGTGCAGCTGCTCGGCGGGGACGTCGCCGCCGCCGTCCGCGAGCTGAAGGCGCAGGACGGCCTGGACATCTGGCTGTGCGGCGGCGCGGACCTCGCGGCCCAGCTGCACGAGGAGATCGACGAGTACGTCGTCAAGACCTACCCGGTCATCGCAGGGACCGGCATGCCGATGTCCCGGGCCGGCTTCGGGGTGCGCGAGCTGGAGCTGACCGGCTGCACCGCCCTGGGCGGCGGCCAGATCATCACCTCGTACGCCGTCAAGCGCTGAAACCCGCCGAACGCGCGGAACCGGCCTACCGTGGAGGTATGGCCGGTGAACAGCGACAGTCCGATCAGCGCCATACGCGGGTGCACGAGACGGTCGCCCCGCAGGCCGGGCACGAGCAGCGCACGTGCCCGGTCTGCGGTCGCGCCGTCGACACGGTCGTCAGGCGGCGCAAGGCGCTGGGGATCTTCGTTCCGGAGTGGGTCCCCGGTCCCTGCAGGAACCCGGAGTGCCCGGAGTACGTACCGGGGGCGGGCCGGCTGCCGTAGCAGCCGGACCCGGCGGCGGGCCTGCCCGTGGCGGGCGGGCCCTATCCCTTGCTGTCCATCCCCGAGGCGACGAGCCCGTTGGCCCACAGCTGGTTCACGCGGGAGCGCTCGGTGCTGTTCGGGTAGGCGTTCGTGCAGGAGGTGCCCGGACCGCCGCCCGACATCAGCTCGGAGCACGGACCGGAGTAGTGGTCGGGCAGACCCAGCACGTGCCCGGTCTCGTGCGCGGTCACGCGGGTGGAGTTGTACTGCTGGTTCTGCTGGTAGTCCAGGAAGATGTAGCCGCGGCCGTGCCCGTCCGTGCTCGCGTACGAGCCGCGCGAGTCGTTGCCCTCGCGGTAGGAGAAGCTGCCGCCGGAGGACACCTCCTGGAGCTTCACGTTCGTCACCGAGCTGTTCCATATCTGCGTGGAGCGGGCTATCTGGGTGCGGAAGCTCGGCGCGTTGCGCGTGTTGTAGGTGACGGTCACCACCTGGATGCCCGGGTTCGCGGCGCGCTGCTCGGCGACCGAGCGCTGCACGGCCTCGAAGAAGGCGCGGTTGGCGTCCTGGTTCTCCTGCGAGCGCTCGTACGCGGCGTAGCTCTGCGCGCTGTCGGCGGCCGGGGCGGTCGCGGCGCCGGCGGTGGGGACGCCGGCGCCGAGGGCGGTGGCCACGCCGAGGCCCACGGCGACGGCCAGCATGGTCTTGCGGGAGGTGTGGCGGGAGTGGCGCATGTGGGGGCTCCTACTCAACTCCGGTGCGGGGGGTGGTGGTTCGGTACCGGAGTCTGCGGGAGCCCGACGGGCCGGCGGATGATGTCAGCCACCGATAACGCCGTCCTATCGGCGGGTTTCGGTAGACCGACGTCCATGAGAATGGCGGGAATCCACGGGGTGTCAGTGGCTGGTGAAATCGAACGCGCCCGCCCTACCCTCGGGACATGGAGCTCGAGGTGAGGCACCTGCGCGCGCTGTGCGCCATCGCCGACGCCGGCAGCCTGCACAAGGCCGCCCGGCAGCTCGGCGTGAGCCAGCCCTCCCTGACGACGCAGCTGCGCCGCATCGAACGGGCCCTGGACGGCGAGCTCTTCCTGCGCGAGCGCACCGGGTGCCGGCCCACCCCCTTCGGGCGCACCGTCCTCGGCCGGGCCCGGCCCCTGCTCGACGGCATGGCCGCCCTCGTCACCGAGGCCCGGGCGATGGCCCGCGGGCCGCGGCTGCGGCTCGGCTCCACCGCCAGCCGCGCCCTGCCGGGGTGGCTGCGCCGGCTGCACCGCCGGTGGCCGGAGACGGAGACCTCCCTGATGGTGGACGTCTCCGCCAACGCCCTGCTGCGGATGGTGGCTTCGGGGCAGCTGGACGTGGCGTTCGTCCACGAGGTGGAGGGCAGCCCGCTGCGGGTTCCGCAGGGGCTGGAGGTACGGGTGCTGGTGGAGCGGGAGCCGCAGTTCGTGTCGATGTGCCTGGACCACCCGGCGGCCCGGCGGCCGGTGGTCGCGTTACAGGACCTCGCCGCCGACCGGTGGACCGTGGACCCCTCCGTCGACGGCGAATGGGACGGCCTGCGGCGCGTCTTCGCCTTGGCCGGCGTCGACCCGCCCGTCCTGCACGCCGACTACCACACCGCCGCCTCGCTGATCGTCTCCGGCGAGGCCGTCGCCCCCTGCCAGCCCACGTCCGGGCCGCGCGACGACATGGCCATCCGACCCCTGTCCGGCGACCCCCTGGCCGTACGGCTGCTGCTCGCGACCCGCCCCGGCGAACACCCCGAGGTCTACGAGGACCTCCGCGCCGCCTACCGCGAGGCGGCCCTGCGCACACCCCCGTACAGGGCCTGGCTCCACCACCACGAAAGCCCCCTGCTGACCGCCTCGTAGCCGCACAGGCCACCGAGGATGCCGTCGAGCCGGGCACGGGCGGCGAGGAGGACCGGCGCCAGCCGCTCGACCACGGCGGCCGTGAGCGGCTCGTAGCCGCCGCTGGGCTGCCAGCACCGGCTCGGGTCGTGACGTACGGCCCAGGCGTAGCAGCAGAGCCGGCAGTCGGCCATGGGGCCGCCGTACCTGACCGCGATGGGCGCGGGCAACCCGCACCCGCCGCACGGCACGTGCGCTCGGCTGCAGATCCCGCCGGGGTGCGCCGCGGACACCTCGACCTCGGGGCCGTCCGGCCCGTTCGCCATGCCCGTCACCCCCGGACCCGCACGTCCGGGGCGGCCTCGGCCAGGCGTGCCGCGCCGACGCGGGCGAGCAGCCGGACGGCGGCGGTGCGGCAGAAGTACGCCCCCGGCCCGGGCGTCGCGGCCCAGTAGAGGGGCCGGTGCGGGACGGGCCTGTAGTGGCCGAGGTCCGGCACCCCGAGGTGCGTGCCGTGCCCGAGGCACTCCAACGGGCTCCGGGCACTCCAGCGGCCCGAGGTCCCCGGCTCCACGAGCGCGTAGTAGTTCCGGCCCCGCGCGTCGTGGATGACGGGGCCCTCCAGGCCGAGGGCCAGGGCGATGTCCACGACGTCGTGCGCGGTGCTGTCGGTGGCCGCGTGGGCGAAGGCGTCGGGGATGCGCACGGCCTCGAAGCGGACCCCGAGCGGCAGCACGGCGACGCCGTGGTCCTGCCACTCGGCGTGGGCGTCCGCGGGGTCGTCGAGACAGCACGCGTACCACTGGGCCGTGGTCTTGGCGGACAAGGCGGCTCCCTACCGTCGTCAGCGGGTCGGCGACCCGAAGCGTCTTCGCCGCGGGTGGCTGTGACCAGTCAACGGCGGGCGCCGTCGTGGAACCGTCTCCGATGCGGCACGCGCATGGCGATATGCGCGTAGCGGGTAGGAGGCCGTGCGGTGAGCGGTCGAAGACCAAGACTGGTGGCGGATGCATGGCTGTGGTCGGTCGAGGCCCTGGCCCATGCTGCGGCCGGTGACGAGCGGTCCGCCGACGGGGCGCTGACGACGAGCCGGACCCTGGCGCAGGGGCTGGCCGCGGAGGATCCCCCGCCGTGGCCCTGGGTGTTCGCCTTCGACGAGAACAAGGTGGCGGCGGCCCGGGTCACGTGCGGGGCCCGGCTCGGGCTGCCGTCCTGGGTGCTGGAGGCGGACACCGACGCCCTCGCCACCGGTCACGCCAAGCAGCGCGCCCTCCTGGTGCTCGACATCGCAGCGGGCCACCTTGCGGCCGGAAGGGTGGAGGCGGCGTTCGCGTTCGCTTCCCGCGCACTGGAGACCGGGCTCCAGTACCGTTCCGGCAGGATCGTCGACCGGGCCCGCGCGGTCCGGCGCTCGTACCGAACCGGATCGCCTCCGAAGGTGGTCCGGGACTTCGACGAACGGCTGCACGGCATCTGCCTGTAGGGGAGGAGCGCGATGCGCGTAGGGATCACCGGTCACCGTGGACTGAGCGACGAGGTGGAACGGAAGGTGCGCGAGCTCCTCGAAGCCGCAGTGAGCCCGCACGACGGCGCCGACCTCGTGGGCGTCTCCTGCATCGCGGACGGTCCCGACGCCTGGTTCGCGCAGTACGTCCTCGCCCACGGCGGCCGTCTGGAGGTGGTGCTCCCCGCGGAGCAGTACCGCGAGAGCCTGCCCGAGCAGCACTGGCCGGTGTACGACGAGCTGATGAGCCGAGCCTCCGAGGTGCACCGCACCGGTATGGGCGCCTCCGACTCGGCGGCGCACATGGCGGGCAGCGAGATCCTCGTCGGTCTGGTCGACGAGCTGTGGGCCGTCTGGGACGGGAAGCCGGCCTGGGGCTACGGCGGCACGGCCGACGTGGTCGCCTACGCCGAGCGCACCGGCGTCCCCGTCCGGATCCTCTGGCCCGAGGGCGCCGGCCGCTGAGTCCCGGGGCGGGGAGCACACAACGGCCCGGCCGCGTTGGGCGGCCGGGCCGTTGAACGGTGTGCTCCGGGTGGCAGAGCAGGAGAACCGAGGGGCGCGCCGGATCAGGCGGCCTTGGTCTCCCAGAAGATGCGGTCGATCTCGGCGATGAGGTCGAGGGCCTTCTGGCCGGTCGCCGGGTCGTTGGACGCCTTGGCGGCCGACAGGGCCTTCAGGGTGTCGTTGACCAGGGTGTGCAGCTGCGGGTACTTCTCGAAGTGCGGCGGCTTGAAGTAGTCGCTCCACAGCACCGAGACGTGGTGCTTGGCGAGCTCGGCGCGCTGCTCCTTGATGGTGATGGCGCGGGCGCGGAAGTCGGCGTCCTCGTTGGCCTGGTACTTCTCCTGGACGGCCTTGACGGACTCGGCCTCGATGCGGGCCTGGGCAGGGTCGTACACGCCGCACGGCAGATCGCAGTGGGCGGAGACCTTCGCCTTGGGGGCGAAGAGGCGGGAAAGCATGGAGTTGTCCTCCTCGTGATCGTCTTCTCAAGGGCGAGATTACTCGGTGGGAAGGCGTATTTCGCGAGCGGCCCCATGGGCTTAGGACAAAAGTCCAGGGTCGAGCCGGGACCGGTGAGCGAACGTACGGGAGTGTGCGGCAGCATGCCTGTGAGGTGCGAGCGCGCGAGGAGGTCGGCCATGGCGGAGCAGAGGCGTCCGCGGTTCGAGGTGCTGGAGGTGGCGGGGCCCTCGATGGTGCCGACGCTGCTGCACGGCGACCGGCTGGTGGTCCGGTACGGGGCTGTGGTCCGTCCGGGTGACGTGGTGGTGCTGCGCCACCCCTTCCAGCAGGACCTGCTGGTGGTCAAGCGGGCGGTGGAGCGGCGGCCGGGCGGCTGGTGGGTGCTCGGGGACAACCCGTACAACGAGTCCGGGGACAGCACCGACTACGGGACGGTGCCCGAGGAGCTGGTCCTGGCGACGGCCGTGCTGCGCTTCCGGCCGCGCGGGGCGGATCAGAGCTCGCTGAGGGCGCGGCTGTCCTGGGCGGTGTCGGCGCTGCGGCCGCTGTGGGCGGACGCCTCGGCCTCCAGCCGCTTGCGGGCCCGGTAGGCGGCGACGTTCGCCCGGGTGGCGCAGCGGTCGGAGCAGTAGCGCCGGGAGCGGTTGGTGGAGGTGTCGAGGTAGGCGTTGCGGCAGGGCGGCGCCTGGCACAGGCCGAGCCGGTCGGGGCCGTGCGCCGTGAGGTGGAACGCCAGCCCGAAGGAGGCGATGGCCGCGTACCCGGCGGA
This sequence comes from Streptomyces sp. NPDC046876, assembly GCF_040645035.1. Taxonomy (NCBI): domain Bacteria; kingdom Bacillati; phylum Actinomycetota; class Actinomycetes; order Kitasatosporales; family Streptomycetaceae; genus Streptomyces; species Streptomyces sp. NPDC046876. The sequence continues at coordinate 13,077 of NZ_JBEYXK010000013.1, forward strand.
GGCGTTCGAGGGGTGGTCGGCGAGGTGGATGTGCCAGTCGGGGCGGCCCTCGTCGTCGAGGTACTCGTGGCCGGAGACCTGGGGGCTGACGGGGAACTCCATGAGCAGCGAGTTCAGCAGGTCGACCGCGAGGACGTGGTCGCCGCCGTCGGCGGCCTCGAAGACGGCGCGCAGGCGGCCGCGGACGTTGCGGAAGCGCGTCACGTCGGTCTCGGTGACCCGGCGCGCCATCTGCGTGCTGGCGCCGAAGAGTGCGCGCACGGCCTCGACCGAGGTGAGCGCGTCCTTGTTGCGGGCCGGCTCCTCGGTGTTGACCAGGCGCACGGCGTAGTCCGAGTAATGGGCCAGTTCCACTTGTAGTCCTTACGAGTGCCGATTAGTGTCTCGGGTAACGGCTGATACGTATTCGAGGGTATTACGCGCGGAGGGGTTCGCGATGGCTGACGTCACGACGACCGACTGGCAGGCCTGGCAGGACAGCTGGGACCGGCAGCAGGAGTGGTACATGCCCGACCGCGAGGAGCGGTTCCGGGTGATGCTGGACATGCTGGAGGCACTGGTCGGACCCACCCCCCGGGTGCTCGATCTGGCGTGCGGTACGGGAAGTATTACGGACCGCGTCCTCAAGCGGTTCCCGAACGCCACGAGTACCGGCGTGGACCTGGACCCGGCGCTGCTCACCATCGCCCGCGGCCACTTCGCCGGCGACGACCGCGTCACCTTCGTCACCGCCGACCTCAAGGACCCCGACTGGACCGCGGCGCTGCCCAGCGCCCCGTACGACGCCGTGCTGACGGCCACCGCCCTGCACTGGCTGCACAGCCCGCAGCTCGCCGTCCTCTACGGGCAGCTCGCCCCGCTGCTGCGCGAGGGCGGTGTCTTCATGAACGCCGACCACATGCCCGACCCTGCGACCCCGCGGATCAACGCCGCCGAGCACGCCCACCGGCACGCCGCCATGGACCGGGCCCGCGAGGACGGTGCGCTCGACTGGGCCGAATGGTGGGCCCTCGCGGCGGCCGACCCGGTCCTCGCCGAGCCGACCAGGCGCCGCTACGAGATCTACGGCGAGCACGCCGACGGCGACACCCCCGACGCGGCCTGGCACGTCCGCACGCTGCTCGGGGCGGGCTTCGCCGAGGCCCGCACGGTGTGGAGCTCGCCCTCCGACGCGCTGGTCCTCGGCCTGAAGTAGGACCTTTGTAGGAAAGTGAGAATCGAAAAAAATCGTCAGGGGCGGTACGGGACCCGATCGGGATCCGTACCGCCCCTGACGCCGTACTGCAGGAGCGGGCGCGGGAGCGCTCAGAGCACCTTGGACAGGAACGCCTTCGTGCGCTCGTGCTGCGGGTTGCCCAGGACGTCGCGCGGGTTGCCGGACTCGACCACGACGCCGCCGTCCATGAAGACGAGGTTGTCGCCGACCTCGCGGGCGAAGCCCATCTCGTGCGTGACCACGACCATGGTCATGCCCGACTCGGCCAGGTCCCGCATGACGTCGAGGACGTCACCGACGAGCTCGGGGTCGAGCGCCGAGGTGGGCTCGTCGAAGAGCATCAGCTTCGGCTCCATGGCCAGCGCGCGGGCGATCGCCACGCGCTGCTGCTGGCCGCCGGAGAGCTGGGAGGGGTAGTTCCCGCCCTTCTCGCCGAGGCCGACCCGGTCGAGCAGCTTGATCGCACGCTCGCGCGCCACCGCCTTGGACTCCCGCTTGACCATCACCGGGGCTTCCATGACGTTCTCGATGGCCGTCATGTGCGGGAAGAGGTTGAAGCGCTGGAAGACCATGCCGATGTCCCGGCGCTGGGCCGCGACCTCGCTGTCCTTCAGCTCGTAGAGCTTGTCGCCCTTCTGGCGGTAACCCACCAGGTGGCCGTCCACCGACAGGCGGCCGGCGTTGATGCGCTCCAGGTGGTTGATGCACCGCAGGAACGTCGACTTGCCGGAGCCGGACGGGCCGACCAGGCAGAAGACCTCGCGCGGGGCGACCTCGAGGTCGATGCCCCGGAGGATGTGGGCGGCGCCGTAGGACTTGTGGACGCCTTCTGCCTTGACCATCGGCTGGGCGGTCATCGCGCGACCTCCGTACGGCGGAACATGTTCAGGTTGGCCTTGAGGCGCTGGAACGGCGTGGGCGGCAGGCTACGAAGCGATCCGCGGGCGTAGCGGCGCTCCAGGTAGTACTGGCCGACGCTGAACACGCTGGTCAGGGCCAGGTACCAGATGGAGGCCACGAACAGCATCTCCATGATGGCACCGGCGGTGTTGCCGATGTTCGACGTGGACCGCAGGAGTTCTGTGTATTGCACCGCCGAGACCAGGGAGGAGGTCTTCAGCATGTTGATGAACTCGTTGCCCGTCGGCGGGATGATCACGCGCATCGCCTGCGGCAGCACCACGCGGCGCATGGTCTGCGTCTGGGTCATGCCGAGCGCGTGCGAGGCCTCGGTCTGGCCCTCCTCGACGGACTGGATGCCCGCGCGGACGATCTCCGCCATGTAGGCGCCCTCGTTCAGGCCGAGGCCCAGCAGGGCCACCATGAACGGGGTCATGACGTCGACGGTCTCGTTCTTGTAGATCGGACCGAGGTTGATGTACTGGAAGATCAGCGACAGGTTGAACCACACCAGCAGCTGCACGTACACCGGGGTGCCGCGGAAGAACCAGATGTAGAGCCAGGCGACGGAGTTCGTCACCGGGTTCTTCGACAGGCGCATCACGGCGAAGAGGATGCCGAGCGCGAGGCCCAGCGCCATGGACGAGACGCTGATGATGACGGTGTTGCCGAGGCCGCTGAGGACCGCCGGGTCGAACAGCTTGTCGCCGACCGTCTTCCAGATGATGTTGCCGTTGGCGAAGGCGTACACCAGCCAGGCCAGCAGCGCGACGACCACGACGCCGCTGACCCAGCGGCCGTAGTGCCGCACCGGGATGGCCTTGATGGCCTCGTACGGGGTGCCCGAGGGGCCGGGTCCGGCCGGAGCGGCGGCCGGACCCTTGTCGATCTTGTCAGTCACAATGACTGCCCTTCAGTGGAGCGTGGAGCGCGGGTCTTACTGGCCGGCGTTGATCGTGGCGGACTTGACGGCGCTGTCCTGCACGTTCCACTTCTCCAGGGCCTTGGCGTAGGAGCCGTCCTTGATCGCGGCGTCGAGGGCTTCCTTCAGCGCGTCGCGGAGCTGGGTGTTGTCCTTGCTCACGCCGATGCCGAAGAGGCCGACGTCGCTCTGCTGGCCCGCGATCTCGAAGTCGTTGCCGCCGCCAGAGGTCTTCACCGTGTAGGCGGCGACCGGGTAGTCGTTCAGGTCGGCGACGGCGCCGCCGGCCTTGACGCGGGTCTGCGCCTCGGCGTCGGTGTCGAAGGCCTGGATGGTGAGCTTCTTGTCGCCGCACTTCTCGGCCTGGGCCTTGAAGGTGTCCTCGTAGATCGTGCCGCGCTGGACGGCCACGGTCTTGCCGCAGAGGTCGTCCATGGACTTGATGCCCTCGGGGTTGCCCTTCTTCACGAGGAGCGAGAGGCCGGAGGAGAAGTAGTCGACGAAGTCGACGCCCTTGCCGATCTTCTGGCCCTTGTCGTCCAGGCCCTCCTGGCGCTTCTTGTTGTCCGTGATGGAGGACATGATCGCGTCCTCGCGGCCGGTGTAGATCGAGGTGATCAGGCCGTCGAAGGTGCCGGCGGTGAACTGGAACTTCACACCGAGCTGCTTGCCCAGCGCCTCGGCGATGTCGGGGTCGACACCGACGATCTTGCCGTTCTCGACGAACTCCATCGGGGCGTACGCGGAGTCCGTGCCGACCTTGATCACGCCGGCGTCCTGGATCTTCTTCGGGAGCTTCGAGAAGAGCGGAGCCGAGCTGTCGGCCTTGGCGCCCGTCGACGGGGTGCTGGAGCCCTTCTCCGTCTGGTCACCGCAGCCGGTGAGGATCAGGGCGCCGGCGACCGCGATCGCGCCGACCGCGGCGATCCGGGACCGGGCGGCGGTCGTACGACGGGTGGTGCTTGCGGTCATGAGCAGGTTCCTCCGACTGACTGGGAAAAACAAGCGAGAGAGGGTCGGGCACGCACCTTCGAGTGTCGCGACCTCGTGTGATTACGGCATCTTGCCATTCGGACTGACGCATTCAGGCAGTTCGTCAGGTCAAAATCGGATAACGGGTGTCCCGGTGTGCCCTACACCCCTGCGGACAGATCGTTCACGGACCGAAGAAACCCCTGTGACCTGGCCCTTTTGACGGACTATTTGCGGTGCGTCTCGCCTGCTGGACAGAGCTGTTTGGACCTTTCGCCGAAATCCGGACAAGAGACCTCCAGTCCAGCCGGAATCGACTCGTCTGGGTGAGTGTTCTTCGGGTACAACGGATCCTTACACCCCTCATCCGGGGCTCAGGGCGCGCGTGCGGCGCGCCCCGCGCGTACGAACCTCCCCTTCGCGGAGACGGGCCAACCGTCGATGCGGAGTACGGACGCGGTGCCCGCCCACCCCTTAACCAGGAGTGGCCACCCTCAACGATTCAAAGACTTAAGGGGTCAAGAACAGTGGCAGCGGAGATCGTCAATCCTCGCAGCGACAGCGTTACGGACAACAACCCGGACGCGGTGTTCGCGCTGCACCGGGGCGGCAAGATGGCCATCGAGGCCACCGTGCCGGTCCAGAACAAGGACGACCTGTCCCTCGCCTACACGCCCGGCGTGGCGAAGGTCTGCACCGCGATCGCGGAGCAGCCCGAGCTGGTCAACGAGTACACCTGGAAGTCCAACGTGGTCGCCGTCGTCACCGACGGCACGGCCGTGCTCGGACTCGGTGACATCGGACCCGAGGCCTCCCTCCCCGTGATGGAGGGCAAGGCCATTCTCTTCAAGCAGTTCGGCGGCGTGGACGCGGTCCCGATCGCGCTCGCCACCAAGGACACGGACGAGATCGTCGAGACCGTCGTCCGCCTCGCCCCGTCCTTCGGCGGCGTGAACCTGGAGGACATCTCCGCGCCGCGCTGCTTCGAGATCGAGCGCCGCCTGCAGGAGGCCCTCGACATCCCGATCTTCCACGACGACCAGCACGGCACGGCCATCGTGACGCTGGCCGCCCTGCGCAACGCCGCGAAGCTCACCGGGCGCACGCTCGGCGACCTGCGCGCCGTGATCTCGGGCGCCGGCGCGGCGGGCATCGCCATCGCCAAGATCCTCGTGGACGCGGGCATCGGCGACGTGTGCGTCACCGACCGCAAGGGCGTCGTCTCGGCGGACCGCTCCGACCTGACGGACGTCAAGGCGGAGATCGCGGGCCTGACCAACAAGACCGGCCTCACCGGCTCGCTGGAGACGGCGCTGGCCGGTGCGGACGTGTTCATCGGCGTCTCCGGCGGCACCGTGCCGGAGGAGGCGGTGGCCTCGATGGCGAAGGACTCCTTCGTCTTCGCCATGGCCAACCCGAACCCGGAGGTCCACCCCGACGTCGCGCACAAGTACGCGGCCGTCGTGGCCACGGGCCGCTCGGACTTCCCGAACCAGATCAACAACGTGCTGGCCTTCCCGGGCATCTTCGCGGGCGCCCTGAAGGTCCGCGCCAGCCGGATCACCGAGGGCATGAAGATCGCCGCCGCCGACGCCATCGCCGGTGTCGTCGGTGACGAGCTCGCCGCCGACTACGTGATCCCGTCGCCGTTCGACGAGCGCGTCGCCGAGGCCGTCGCCTCCGCGGTCGCCGCCGCCGCCAAGGCCGACGGCGTGGCCCGCCTGGGCTGATCGGTCCGCCTGCTGTACCTGCTGTACGCGAAGGGGCCCGGCCGGATGATTCCGGCCGGGCCCCTTCGCGTTGTGGTCCCCTCTGCAGGGCGCACCCTCCCCGCCCCCGAACCGGGAGGGGTCGCACCGCAGCGGCGCGTGGGGGGAGGGCGGGCCCGTCCGGGCGGCGCGCAGGGCGCCGACGGCGGGCCGGCGCACCTGCGCCGCTGACGTGCAGCTGGATGACAGGTCCATGATGAACCTGGGCTGCACGGCCTGAATATTACCGCCCTGCGAGGCCTGATCTTGACGTTCCGCTTCCGTGTCGCGAAGGCGCAAGACTGCACGTACAGACCGTAGTTGGGTGGATGACGGACAGTTCCGTTCTTGATCGCGTCGGCCCATCCCGGACGCGTCCGGACCCCCGGCCGGTTCCCGCGGGAGGGGTTCGTTTCGGGGGCGGGCCGTGCGACGAAGGCCTCACCCGGAAGGTGGCGGCAGCTCTGGCCCCCGCCACCTACCGGGGGGTAGGTTCGCCGCATGTTCGCTGCCTACGCCGCCCGAATCGACCGTGACCAGCCGCTGAGCGGCCTCGAGCTGGGCGAGCGCCCGGCCCCCGTGGCCCGCCCCGGCTGGGTGACCGTGAACGTCAAGGCCGCCTCCCTCAACCACCACGACCTCTGGTCGCTGCGCGGAGTGGGCCTCGGCGAGGACAAACTCCCGATGATCCTCGGCTGCGACGCGGCCGGCATCGACCAGGACGGCAACGAGGTCGTCCTGCACTCCGTGATCGGCCAGAGCGGCCACGGCGTCGGCCCCGACGAGCCGCGCTCGATCCTGACCGAGCGCTACCAGGGCACGTTCGCCGAGCAGGTGACGGTGCCTGCCTGGAACGTGCTGCGCAAGCCCGCCGAGCTGTCGTTCGAGGAGGCCGCGTGCCTGCCGACCGCGTGGCTGACGGCGTACCGGATGCTGTTCACCAACGCGGGCGTGCGGCCCGGGGACTCGGTCCTGGTCCAGGGCGCGGGCGGCGGTGTCGCGACCGCGGCCATCGTCCTCGGCAAGGCGGCCGGCCTGCGGGTCTTCGCCACCAGCCGGGACGAGGCCAAGCGCAAGCGGGCGGTGGAGCTGGGCGCGGTGGAGGCCTTCGAGCCGGGGGCGCGGCTGCCGCAGCGGGTGGACGCGGTGATCGAGACCGTCGGTGCGGCCACGTGGTCGCACTCGGTGAAGTCGCTGCGGCCGGGCGGCACGCTGGTCATCTCGGGTGCCACGAGTGGGGACCGGCCGGCGCACGCCGAGCTGACCCGGATCTTCTTCCTGGAGCTCAAGGTCGTCGGTTCCACGATGGGGTCCAAGGACGAGCTGGAGGACCTGCTGTCCTTCTGTGCGGCTACCGGGGTGCGGCCGGTCATCGATGAGGTCCTGCCGCTGGACCGGGCCCGGGAGGGCTTCGAAAAGCTGGAGTCGGGCGACCTCTTCGGCAAGGTCGTCCTGACGGTCTAGCAGCCCCCGGCCTGGAGGCCGTTCCCGCCCCGCCGGCCTGACGGCCGGTCCGGCCGCGCGGGCTGGATTTTACAGGCCCCAGGCGTCAGTCGGCGCAAGAACCCGGGCCGGCCGGCGCCCATGCCGACGAGCCGTTGTTGTTGTACGCCCGCACCTGGAAGCACTGCTTGGTCGAAGGATCGAGGTTGTGCCAGGTGAAGGACTGTGTCGACGGCTGCAGGGGCCGCACCGTGTCGGTATTGAGGTGACGGATGTCGAACGCCACCGCGGCGGGGTCGCTGTGGGACCACGTGATGAGAACGGACCGCAGGTCGCCGGGGGTTCTGGTGACGGTGACCCCCGTGGGCTCGGCCGGCTTCGGGGGTCGGGCCGGCTCGGGCGGCTCGGCCGGCTTCTGGGGTTCGGCCGGCTTCTGGGGTTCGGCCGGCTTCTGGGCGGAGATCGCGTCCTGCTTCACGGTGACGGACACCGAGGTGAAGTCGGCCGAGAGGAACTCGCTGTTCGTGGCTCTCAGGGACCAGGCCAGGGACTTGCCGGGGCTGACGCCTCCTGCGGTGCCCCGCTGCTGGCCGTCGAGGTCGTCGGAGTTGCAGCTCGAACCTTCGAACAGCTGCAGTGCGGGTGTCGCGGTGACCGATTCGGCGCCGAGGAGCCGTAGGTGGACGGTCAGGACGCCCCGGGCCTCTCCACCTGAACACTGGCTCACGGTGACGGTGGTTTCCGGGCTCGTGTGGCTGAGGGAGACGTCCCGCGCAAAGGGCGCATCTCTGGAGTCCCCGGTCTTGCCGATGCCGGAACCGTTCGTGACGAACAGCTTGCCCGTGACGTGCACGGTGTGCGTGGCGGCGGCAGCCGCGGGCTCGGACATTCCCACGGACAGCAGGGGTAGCGGCAGGACCGCGGCGGCCAAGGCGCATCGCAGCCTCATGCTCCACACCTCGCAATCGCCTGGCAGGGGGTCGAGGTAGGAATCTGCGCGCAGCAAGACCATGGACTTCCATCGTCGCGCCCGCCCGCCGACCGTGTCCACCGGAGCGTTCGGCCGAGCGGGCGCCGCGGGCGCCTTCCCCGGGCTCGGCGGGCCGAGCCCGGGTCCCGTACGTCAGCCGAACCGGCCGGGGCTCAGCGGGGCGGGGTCAGCAGGGACGTGATGCGGTCCGCGGCCGCGGCCAAGTGGGCGCGGGCCTCGGCCAGCTGGGCCGCGGTGACGCCGTGGTCGCGGGCCGCATCGCGGACGTCGTCCCGGAAGCGGTCCAGGAGCCGGTCCAGGTCCCGGGCCGGATCCCCGGTGGAGGCGAAGCCCTCCGCCCAGCGTGAGTCCGGCGCGGGCGTGTCCCTGCCGGAGCCGGTGGCCGCCGAGCCGGTGGCCTGGGAGCCCGGGGCGGCGGGGCCGCCGCTCAGCCAGCTGCCCGCCAGGTTGCCCAGCATGCCGCCGGACTTGGCGAACTGCTCCTGGAGTTGGGCCGCGATCCGCATGACCTCCTCGCGGGCCCGCTCCTGCGCCTCCTTGGCCTGGCGGCGGGCCGCCTGCGCCTCCTCCCGGGCCCGGCGGCTCTCGTCCTTCGCCCGCCGCGCCTGCTCCTTCCACTCCTGCCGGGCCCGGCGCAGCTCCTCCTTGGCCGCCGTCCAGGACTCGTCCTCGACGTGGGTCGCCGACGCGGAGGCCGCGGCCTGCATCTCGCGCCGCAGCGCCCCGGCCGCGCCGCGTACGTCGTCGCGGATCTCGGCGGCGAGTTCGGAGACCGAGTCGCGGATCTCCAGCTCCAGGTCGGCGAGTTCACCGCCGCGGTCGGCCAGCTCGGCGCGGCCGGCGTCGGTGATGGAGTACACCTTGCGCCCGCCTTCGGTGGCGTGCGTGACCAGGCCCTCGGCCTCCAGCTTGGCCAGCCGCGGGTACACCGTGCCGGCGCTGGGCGCGTACAGGCCCTGGAAGCGCTCCTCCAGCAGGCGGATCACCTCGTAGCCGTGGCGCGGGGCTTCGTCCAGGAGCTTGAGGAGGTACAGGCGGAGTCGGCCGTGGGCGAAGACGGGCGGCATGTCACAGCACCTTCTTGTCGAGCGTGAGCGGAGCGGCCGGCGCATCGGCCGGCGGGCGCCGCAGCAGGGCGATGGAACCGGAGACGGTGGTGGCGCGCAGGGTGCCGGTGCCCGCGCCGAGGGTGCCGGTGATGCGCTTGGCGGTCAGCTGCCCGGAGACGTGGAGGTCCTCGAAGGCGTTGGAGACGCCGCCGCTGGCGGTGTTGGCCTCGACGCGGGCGTCGGCCGGGTGCGGCAGGCGGATCGCGACCTGGCCGGAGACGGAGTTCAGCGCGATGTCGACGGGGCGGGGGGCCTCCGGGTCGGCGTCGAGGTCGATGAGCATGTCGCCGCTGACCGAGTCGGCCCGTACGGTCAGGTCCGCGCCGTCGACCACGGTCAGGCCGCCGGAGACCGAGTGGAAGCCGAGCTCGCCGGTGACGGACTGGGCCTCGACGCCGCCGGAGACGGTGCGGGCCCCGACCGTGCCGGAGAGGCGGACCAGGGTGGCGTCGCCGGAGACGAGGTTGACGTCGGTGCCGCCGGAGATGCCGGAGACCACGCAGGCGGCGCTGACCGCGGCCACCTGGACGCGGGCGGACGCCGGAACGGTGAGGGTGACGGTGGCGCTGCGCTCCCAGACCTTGCGGCCGGACGCGGAGCCGGACCAGGCCTTCCAGGGCTTGGACTCGAACCACTTGCGCAGGCCCTGGGAGCCGTTCCAGGGCAGGTCCTCATAGGAGACGGTGAGGGTGTCGCCCTCCTGGACGACGTGCAGCGGCGGCCCGTCGACCTCGGCCACCTCCAAGCGGGCCGGCCCCTCGTCGGCGACGACGTTGACGGTTCCGCCGACGAGCCGCAGCCGGAGCTCGCCCACGGGCCCTTCGAAGCCGAGCTTCTGCGGTTCCCCCACCGACCACGTCTTCTGCTCTGCCATGGCGTCCTCCTCGGCGCACGCAACATATCGCGTCTTCTGCAGAACACGATATATCGCGGTCGGGGGAAGTCAAGACTGGCCGAGCCGCCCGCCGCCCGCCGCCCGCTCAGCGCAGACGGTGCATTTCGCGCCATCGTCGGCCGGGGACCGCAACGACGAAGACGAAGGGGCCCGACCGGTGGATGTCTCCACCGGTCGGGCCCCTTCGTCGCTGCGGGGGCCTGCGGCGCGTTCGTGTGCCGCAGGCCCCGGCGGGGTCACTCGTCCTCGTCGTCCTCGTCGTCCAGGCGGGCCAGCCAGGTGGCCAGGCGCTCCACCGGGACCTCGAAGTCCGGGTTCAGGTCGACGAACGTGCGCAGCTGCTCGGCGAGCCACTCGAAGGTGACCTCCTCCTCGCCGCGCCGCTTCTCCAGCTCCTCGATGCCGCGATCGGTGAAGTACAAGTCGGGCTCCGTGCCGTGATGAAGGTGTGCAGGGGGATGTTTCCCGCCAGGATAATCCGCATACCCGCCGAGACCTCCCCCCGTCACGGACCCGGCGCTAGCCTGGAATGCCGTCAACCGGAGGGGGCGGGGGATGCAGGACGGGCGCACCGGCGGCTCCGCACGCGCCTTCGAGCTCCTCGAGCCCCTCGTCCAAGCGGCCACCGTACGCGTCCACGCGGCCCCGGGCGGGTATGCAACCCCCGACGGCCACCGGGCCGGCCCCACGTGGGGGAGCGGCTTCTTCATCGCCCCCGGCTGGGTCCTGACGTGCGCGCACGTGGTCGGTGAAGGGGGTGCGGCGGTGCGTCTCGTGGGACGGGAGCTCGGCATCACCTTCTCCTCCGGACCCGGCACCACCGGGACCGTCACCGGCCGCGTCGAATGCGTCCTGCCCGAGCGGCTCGAGGAGCAGCGCCCCGCCCGGCGCGCCCTGTGGGACCTGCCCGACCTGGCCCTCGTCCGGGTCCTCGCCCCCGTCTCCCACGCCTGCGTACGCCTGACCGACCGCGCCCGCCCCCGCCCCGGCGAGGTGGCCTACTTCGGCGTCACCGAGGACCTCGGCACCCCCGAGATCACCGGCCGCACCACCCGCCTGCGCGGTACCGCCGCGGCCGGCGCCGCCCTGCGCCTCGGCGACGACGACGAGATCGAGCCCGGCATGTCCGGCGGCCCCGTCGTCGACCTGGCCCGCGGCGAGGTGGTCGGCGTGGTCAAGGCCCGCCGGCGCACCGGCGGCGGCGGACTCGCCGTGTCCGTCGTGCAGTTGCGCACCCTGCCGCTGCCCGCCACCGGACAGGTCGGCCTCTACCGCCGGGTCATCCAGGCCCACGACCTCTACCACTACGACCAGCACCTCAGCGACCTCGACAGCCGCCGGACCTGGACCGACGTCCACGGCGAACTCCCGCCCCCGGACGAGCCGTACGGGGGGCGCCTGCGCCTGACCCCCGCCGAACGCACCACCCTGTGCGGGCTGCTCGCCGAACTCCCGCCGCCCGGCTCCTCCGAAGCCGTCCGCGCCCTGGTCGAGGCCGCCCGCGGCGAGGAACCCGACCCGGCCCTGCCCGCACCGCTGAGCTGGCGCGACGGACTCGGCATGCTGCTCGACCCGCCCGGCGGCGCCGGCGAGGCCGCCGCCATGCTCCGCTACGCCACCGACGTCAGCGTCGCCGACCACCGCGAACCGCCCTCCCCGGGCGCCGACGAGGAGCTGTGGGACTGGGTCCGGGCCACCGCCGAGCGGCTGTGGCGGCCGCTGCGCCGCGAGCTCGGCGAACGCCACGAGCAGGGCCTCGCCGCCCGCGACCGGCGCCGCCGCGCCCGCGCCGGACAGCCGGTCCCCGGACCCGGGCGGCCCGCCGGGGCCCTCGCCCCCGGGCCCTCGGTGCTGCTGGAGGCCTGGGCGCACGGCTGGGAGGACGTCTACGACTGGCGGGTCTCCGTCCTCGCCGGCCCCGCCCACCCCGGCCGGCTCACCCCCGTCGGCTCGGGCGTCCACGTCAGCCGGGCCCGGCTGCCCGAGGCGGTCCGCGACGCCCTCGCCGAGGCCTTCCGCCGCTGCGACTCCCACGAGGCGCCCGCACTCCTCGAAGTCGCCGTGGCCCCGGAGCTGTTCGGGCTGCCCGTGGACACCTGGACCGTGGCCGGACGGGTCCCGCTGGGCGTCCAGCGGCCCGTGGTCCTGCGCTACCCGGCCGGCGGCGAGCGTCCCACCGCCGCCCCCGCCCCCGGCTCCGGCCCGTACGACGACGCCGACACCGACGCGCACCGCAGGGCCGACCGCTGGGCCCGCGTCCAGGCCGGGCCGCTGCTCGACGAACGGGCCGATTGCGACCGCGGCCGGCCCCGCAGCCCCGCCCCGGAATGGCTGGACGCCCTCCCCGACAACACCGTGCCCGTGCACTGCCGGGCCGCCGACGCCGAACCCACCCGCGGATCCCTCCACGCGGTCCGCGACGCCGGGTACGGGGTGGCGGTCACCCGACGCCCCCCGGCCGACCCGGGGGAGTCCTGCGCGCCCTTCCACCGCGGGCTGCGCGAGGAGCTGACCGAGGCGGGGCGGGGCGCACCCCTGCCGGTACGGGTCCAGGCGCTGCGGGCCCGCGCCCACGGGGCCGACCCCGACGCGTACTGGGCGGACGGCATGGCCCTCGTCTGGGACGACCCGGCCCGCGCCCTGCCCGAGGACGAGCCGCTGCAGGGGGATCTGTGACGGGCGGGAGGGGACAGAAGTGAACGAGGAATGGCTCATCTACCGGGGGATCGGCGAGCCCCACGACGGGATCGACGCCCTGCCCGACCCGCCGCCCTGGCGGGACTTCGACGGCGGGCCCGTGGGGGAGGCGCCCGCCCCGGCCCGGTCCGCCGACGGCAACGTCGCCCGGCGGCTCGGCGCGCACCGGCAGGCCGCCGAGATGCACCGGCCCGAGCCGGAGGAGCTGGAGGCCATCAACGCGGCCCTCTACCTGCGCCGGCCCCTGCTGGTCACCGGCTACCCCGGAACCGGCAAGTCCACCCTCGCGCACGCCGTCGCCCACGAGCTGAAGCTCGGCCGGGTCCTGCGCTGGCCCGTCGTCTCGCGCACGGTGCTCCAGGAGGGCCTCTACCGCTACGACGCCATCGCCCGCCTCCAGGACGTCCAGATCGCCGCCTCCGGCGGGAACCCGGCCGGCGCCCCCGGCATCGGCAAGTACATCCGGCTCGGGCCGCTCGGCACCGCCCTGCTGCCGACCGAGCGGCCCCGCGTCCTGCTCATCGACGAGCTCGACAAGAGCGACATCGACCTGCCCAACGACCTCCTCAACGTGCTGGAGGAGGGCGAGTTCGCCCTGCCCGAACTGGAACGCGTCGCCGACACCGAGCCCGAGGTGCAGGTCCTCACCGACGACGGGGCCAAGGTCGCCGTCCAGGGCGGCCGGGTCCGCTGCCGCGCCTTCCCCTTCATCATCCTGACCAGCAACGGCGAACGGGACTTCCCCGCCGCCCTGCTGCGCCGCTGCATCCAGCTCAAACTGGGCCAGCCCGGCGAGAAGCGGCTCGCGACCATGGTCCGGGCCCACCTCGGCGAGGACGCCGCCCGGCTCGGGGCCGACCTCATCAGGGAGTTCCTCAGCCGCTCCCAGTCCGAACTCGTCGCCGCCGACCAGCTGCTGAACGCCATCTACCTCACCCACTACGCCGCCCCGCCGACCCGGGAGGACCTCGCCGACCTGCTCATCCAGCGCCTCGACCGCCCGAGGTGACCCGTGCCCGCCACCCCGCCCCCCGCCACCCCGCCCCCCGCCGGCCGGCCGGCCCCGGCCGGCTCCCCGCCGCCCCCGCCGCCCCCGCCCGGGGTCCAGCCGCCCGGGCCGCCCCCGCCGCCGCCCGGCTTCCGGGAGCTGGCCCGGCTGCTGCGCGCCGCCGGGCTCGACCCCTCCGCCGAGGAACTCGCCGACGCCCTCTGGCTCGCCGGGCGGATCGGCCCGCCCGCGCCGGCCCCCGCCGACCCGGCCGACGAGCTCCCCGCGCACCGGACCCCGCCGCAGGACGAACCGCCGCCCGAGGAGGAGCCCGTACCCGCCGGGCCCGAGACCGAGGACCCGGTCCGGCTCTACGCCTCCCGGGTCCGCGGCACCGTGGCCGAGGAGGCCGCCGCCTTCCCCGCCGGCACCGGCGTGCCCGTCCGCGTCCCCGGGGCCGCCGCCCTGCCCCGCATCCTGGAGATCCAGCGCGCCCTGCGCTCCCTCCAGCGGCACCGCCCGCCCGGCCGGCCCACCCGCCTCGTCCTCGACGAGCCGGCGACCGCCGAGGCCAGCGCCCGGGCCCTGGGGCTCGTCATCCCGGTCATGCGGCCCGAGAGCCGCCGCGAGGCCACCGTACGGCTGGTGATGGACGCCTCCCCCTCGATGGCCGTCTGGCAGGACATGTTCGAGGAACTGCGCTCCGTCTGCGAACGCCTCGGCGCCTTCCGGGACGTCCAGGTGCACTACCTGCACCGGCTCGCCGACGGCCGGGCCGCCGTCGGCCGCGCCCCCGGCGCCGGCGGCCGGCTGCGCTCGGGCGACCAGCTGCGCGACCCCAGCGGGCGGGCCCTGACCATGGTCGTCTCCGACTGCGCCGGACCGCTGTGGCGCGAGGGCGAGGCCCAGCGCGTCCTGCACCGCTGGGCCGAATGCACCCCGTGCGCCGTCGTCCAGCCCCTGCCGCAGCGGCTGTGGGCCCGCAGCTGGCTGCCGACCGAGCGCGGCACCCTCGCCCGGGTCGAGGGCAGCACCGCCGGACGGCTGCGCTTCCGCGCCGACCGGCCCGCACGGCCCGGGCGGCCCGCCGGCGGGCTGACCGTCCCCGTCCTGCCGCCCAACGCCAGCGCCCTCGGCGCCTGGGCCCGCCTCGTCGCCGGCCTCGGCACCGGGCCCGTACCGGCCGAGGTGGGCCGGGTCCTCGCCGACCACCCCGCCGCGCCCGTGCCGCCCCCGCGGGCCGCCCGGCCGCCCCGCGACCTCGTGCGCCGCTTCCGCTCCTCGGCCTCGCCGCGCGCCGTCCAGCTCGCCGTCTACCTCTCCGCCGCCCCGCTCACCCTGCCGGTGATGCGGCTCGTCCAGCGCACGATGCTGCCCGACTCCGAACCCTCCGACCTGGCGGAGGTGCTGCTCAGCGGGCTGCTGCGGCGCGGCTCCGCGGCCGGGCAGTGGTACGAGTTCGTGCCCGGCGTGCAGGACGTGCTGCTCGGCCCGCTCGGCCTGGACGAGGCCGCGCTCGTGCTCAAGCACTGCTCGGAGTACGTGCTCGCCCACTTCGGCAGCGGCGTGCGCAACTTCCCCGCCCTGGCCGTCTCCCAGCTCACCGGCGCCCCGCTCGTCGAGGAGGGCGGCGACGGGCGGGTCCCCGCCGGGCGGCTCCCGCAGGCCTTCGCCGAGGTCTCCGCCCGCGTCGTACGCCGCTACCTGCCCGGGCCGGCCGCCGAGGACGCCACCGACCGCGAGCCGCCCGCACCGCCGCCCGGCCGGGCCTGGGCCGTGCGCACCGCCCGCGAGCGGCTCGCCGACCGGGACGCCGAGGGAGCCGGCGCCCAGCGCGGGCTGTACGAGGCCGTCGCCGTCCTGCGCCGCGCCGTGGCGGCCCCCGCGGGGCCCGACGACCCCGCCGGCGAGGCGGAGTGCGAGCTGGCCGGCGCCCTGCTGCGGCTGTGGGCCCGGGAGCACGACCCCGACCTGCTCGCCGAGGCCGGGCAGCTGCTGGCCGGGCTCACGACCGCGCCCGCGCGGGCCCTGCTCGGCCGGGTCCTGTACGAGCGGGCCTTCGCCGACCGCCCCGACCGCCCCGACCGGCCGGACCGGCCGGACGCCGAGCTGCTGGCCGCCGCCGAACGGGAGTTCGCGGCCGCGGCCGCCGCCCCCGACGGCGACCCGCCGCTCCGGCTGGACTGCGTACTGCGGCGGGCCCGGACCCTGGTCGCGCTCGGCGAGCTGCGGGAAGACACCGGCGCGCTGCGCGAGGCGCGGGCCGCGCTGGAGGTCCTCGCCGGCCCGGACCCGAGCCCCGACCCCGGGCCGCCCGGGTCGCCCGGCCCGGCCGCGCCGGCCGTACGGCGGGCCCTGGGCCGGGTCCTGCTCGCCCTGCTGCCCCGCACGCCCGACCCGGCGGAGCGCACCGCCCTCGCCGAACGGGCCGCCGGACAGCTGGAGTCCGTACTCGCGGAGGCTCCCGACGGCGAAGCACCGGTGGAGGCGGCGCGGGTCCGGGTCGACCTCGCCACCGCTCTGCGGTACCTGCCCGGGCGGCTGGAGGAGGCCGCCGCCCGGCTGGACCTCGTCCTCGCCGAGCCCACCGGAGACCCCGAGCTGCGGCTGGCCGCGCTGGTCTGCCTGGCCCGGGTGCACCGGGCCCGGCACGCGCGCGACGCCGACCCGGCGGCCCTGGAGGCCGCGGCCGAGGCCTACGGCAGGGCCCGCCGGCTGATCCCGCGCGACGGGGAGGCGTACGGGGAGCTGCTGCCCGAGTGGGGCGAGGTCCTGCTGGACCGGGCCCGGGCCGCCGGCGGGCGCCGGTTCACCTCGCAGGCCGTACGGGTGCTGCGCGACAGCCGGGCGGCCGTCCCGCAGTCCGACCCCGGCTCCGCGCACCGGCTGGTGCGGCTCGCCGAGGGGCTGCGGCTGCGCCACGGGTACGAGGGCGACGTGGTGGACCTGCGGGAGGCGGAGTACCTGCTGGAGCTGGCGGTGCGGCAGAGCCGCAACCCGCTGGAGCAGGCCCGCGCGTGGCGCGAGCACGGCGACGTCCAGCAGGAGATCCACGCCCACACCCGGGCCCTGGACCGCCTCGACCGGGCGGCCGACTCCTACCGGCGGGCCTGGCGCGCCGCCCTGGACGCCGGCCGCGCCGACCGCCCCGACCGCGCCGACAAGGCCGACCGCGGCGATCCGGCCGAACGGCGCGACGTGGCCGCGGCCATCGAACTCGGCGCCAAGGCCCAGGAGTTGCGCGGCGAGGTGCTGGAGCGCCTGGCCCGGCCGCGGGCGGCCCTGGACGCCTACCGCTCCGCCCTGGAGCTGTGGCGACGACTCGGCGAACCGGCCGCGGACCGGCGCGAGGCACTCGGCTCGCGCATCCGCACCCTGGAGGCCGGACTGTGAGTCCGCGCGGCCACGGCGTGAACAGGCAGCAGCACACCATCACCGACGGGGGGACGGGCAGCCCATGGCAACGCGGCACCGCACACGACCGACGGACCCGGAAGCGGACGCCGCGACGGAGCCGAGGCAACCCGCCCCGGCCCCGCCCCCGGCACCAGGCAGCCCGGCACCGGCGGCAGACGGCCCGGCGACGCAGGGCCCCGCAGGGTACGGGTGCGGAGGCGGGCTGCCGGATCTGTCCGGTTTCGATCTGGCCGCGCTGCGCGGGATCGACCATCCCGTGCTCGCCCGGGTCATCGAGGGGCTGGTCGAGCGGGTGCGCGATCCCGCGGAGATCCTGAACGCTTTCGATTCCGGCGTCAGCTGAGCGCCCGCTCACGCACCGCATCCCCAACGCCACGCAGCGCACTCACAGTTGACCCGTTTCCGCCGTTAGGCCGCGGCGAACCCCGGGCAGGGATGGACCGTCCGCCGGGGAATCCGCCCGGCGGCGGCCGGGGAGGGGGACGCAGGCGACGATGGGCCGCACCGACAGCAGCCGATCCGTGCTGCCCGTACACCGGGCCCGCGCGCCCTGGCCCTACGCCCGGCTGGACGTGCCCGCCCTGCGCGCCGCCGGCCACCGGCCCCACCCGATCCGGCAGTTCGTGCTCAAGACCCGCAGCCGCTGCAACCTCGCCTGCACCTACTGCTACGTGTACGAGATGGCCGACCAGAGCTGGCGCGGCCGCCCCGCCGCCATGTCCGCCGCCACCCGCCGCCGCGCCGCCGCCCGCATCGCCGAGCACGCCGCCGCCCACCGGCTGCCCCGCGTCGACCTCGTCCTGCACGGAGGCGAACCCCTGCTGACCGCCCCCGCCGAGCTCGCCGCACCCGTCGACGCCGTCCGGGACGCCCTGCGTACGGCGTCCCCGCGGACCGCGGTCACCGCCACCGTCCAGACCAACGCGACCCTGCTCACCCGCGGCCGGCTCGCCGCGCTCGCCGCCGCCGGGATCCGCGTCGGCGTCAGCCTCGACGGCGGGCTCCCCGGGCACAACGCCCGCCGCACGGACCGCACGGGCCGGCCTTCGTTCCCCGCCGCCGCCCGCGGGCTGCGCCTGCTCGCCCGGCATCCCGAGAGCTACGCCGGCCTGCTGTGCGTCGTCGACCCCGCCCAGGACCCGGTGGAGACGTACGAGTCCCTGCTCGCCTTCGCCCCGCCCGCCGTCGGGCTGCTGCTGCCGCTGGCCAACCGGAGCGCCCCGCCGCCCGGGCACGCACCGCACCCCGGCCCCGGCCCACGCCCCACCCCGTACGCCGACTGGCTCATCGCCGTCTTCGACCGCTGGTGGCACGACGCGGTGCCGCGCACCCGGATCCGCATGTTCGAGGAGATCATCGCGCTGCTGCTCGGCCTGCCCGCCGCCACCGAGACCCTCGGCCTCGCGCCCGCCGCCACCGCCGTCATCGAGACCGACGGCACCCTGGAGCAGACCGACTCGCTCAAGTCCGCCTACGAGGGCGCCGCCGCCACCGGGATGGCGGTCGACACCCACAGCTTCGACGACTTCCTCGACCACCCCGGCATGGCCGCCCGCCAGCTCGGCCTGGACGCCCTCGCCGACGACTGCCGAGCCTGCGAGCTCGTCGCCGTCTGCGGCGGCGGCCACTACCCCCACCGCTACGAGGACGGCGAGGGCTTCCGCCGGCCGTCCGTCTACTGCGCCGACCTCCAGGCCGTCATCCGGCACGTCGCCGCCGCCCTCCACCGCGCCGCCACCCGGGCGGCCGCCTCGTGACCGGGCCGCTGACCGCCTTCGCCGTGCCCTCGCCCCTGCTGCGCGCCCTCGCCTCCACCGAGCCGTCCGCCGAGGGCACCCGCCTGATCGGCGACATCCGCCGCTCCAAACGGCTCGTCCTGCTCCGCGGCGTCCTCGACGCAGCCCCCGGCCACCGCTCCGGCGAGGCCGCAGACCACTGGGCCCTGCTGGAGGAGGCCGAACGGCACGACCCCGGCGCCGTGCGCGACGTACTGCACTACCCCGCCACCGGCGTCTGGGCCGAGGAGACCCTGCGCAGGCTGCACGCCCCGTACGGGCCGCCGCCCGACCTCGGCCACCTCGGCGCCCTCGCCGTCGCCGCAGCCCTGCGCTCCGGCATCGCCTTCAAGGCCACCCTGCGGCCCGTCAACGGCCGCCTCGTGCTGCCCACCCTCGGACTGCTGCACCCGCCCCGCCCCGGCCCGCTCGCCCTCACCGAACGCTCCTGGGACCCCGACGACCCCGCCACCCTCCCGCTGCACACCCTCCCCGGCGGCCGCACCGCCCTCGACGACCTCGACCCGTACCGGGCCTGCGGCACCGCCCGCCCCGCACCCGTGCGCGCCGCCCGCCGGCTCACCCCCAAGGGCCACAAACGCTGGGACACCCAGTGGACCGGCGCCCTCACCCTGCTGGAGCGCTACGACACCGCGCGCGCCGGAGAGGTCACCGGGCTGCTGCGCTGCGTCGTGCCCCTGGCCGGCGGCTCCCGCTCCCACGGCGCCACCCTGCCCGCGGCCCCCGGCTCCGTCCTCGCCCGCAACCAGGCCCCGCCCGCCCTGGCCGCGACCCTCGTCCACGAGGTCCAGCACGGCAAGCTGACCGCCCTCGCCGACGTCCTCACCCTGCACACCGCCGACCGCACCCCCCGCCACTGGGCCCCCTGGCGCACCGACCCGCGCCCCCTGGAAGGACTCCTGCACGGCGCGTACGCCCACCTCGCCCTCGCCGGCTACTGGCAGCGCGCCGCCCTCTACGGGGCCCGCGGTGCCTGGGCCCAGCACGCCCGGATCCGCGCCCAGGTCGCCGCAGTCCTGCCCGCACTCCGCGCCCACCCCGAACTCACCGTCGCCGGAAGGGAGTTCACCGACGCCATGGCCGCCGCCGAACGGTCCATGGACGAGCTCGCGCCCCCCGGCGACCAGCACGCCGTGGCCCGCCGCGCCGTCGACCGGGCCCGCCGCGCCTGGTACGAGCAACACCCCGAACTCGCCCCGTACGCACAGGGCTGACGGACCGTCCGCTGCGGTACCTTTTCAACCCCGTCCACCGCCCGGATTCCAGGGAGACGGCCGCATGACCACCGGCATCCGCCAGGAGCGGGACCGAGACCCGGCCCCGCAGCCGCAGCGCTTCGTCATCAGCTTCGCGGGGTTCAACCGGCCCTGGGCCGTGTGGATCGCCCACCGCCTGGAGGAGCACGGCCACCGCGTCGCCCTCGCCCGCTGGGACCCGCAGGCCGAGGGCGGCCTCACCCAGGCCCTCGACGACCTCGCCCGCAGCGGCAGCCGGGTCCTGCTCATCCTCAGCGAACGGTACTTCTCCGGCGGCACCCACACCGACGAGGAGTGGAACACGGCCCTGCGCGCCGTCACCGACAGCCACCCCGACCGGTTCGCCGCCGTCTGCCTGACCGACGCCCCGCTGCCCAGCGCCGTCGCCGTCCTGGAGAAGACCGACCTGTGGGGCCTGGACGCCTACGAGGCCGAGTACCGCGTCCTGCGCCGCCTGGAGCTGCCCACCGACCGGGTCGGCACCGAAACGGGCCGCCGCGGGCCCCGCTTCCCCAACGACCCGCCCGAGATCTGGGGCCGCGTCCCGCGCCGCAACCCCCGCTTCACCGGCCGCAACGACGTCATCGGCCGGCTGCGCGCCGCCCTGTCCGAGGCCCCGCCCGGCGCCTCCACCGTCACCCTGCTCGGCCTGTCCGGCGTCGGCAAGACCCAGGTCGCCACCGAGTACGCCTACCGCTTCGCCTCCGAGTACGACGTGGTGTGGTGGGTCCCGGCCGAGGACCGGCCCACCCTGCGCGAACGGCTCGCCGACCTCGCCCCCGAGATGGGCCTGCCCCGCGGAGCCGGCAGCTACGGCGAGCAGATCCGGGCCGTGCTGGAGGCGCTGCGGCGCGGGAACCCGTACAGCCGCTGGCTGATGGTCTTCGACGGCTGCGACAACCCCGACGACCTCACCGACCTGCTGCCCTCCGGCGCCGGCGACGTCATCATCACCTCCCGCAACCGCGAATGGGCCTCCCGGCACACCAGCCTCGTCGAGGTCCCGCTGTACGCGCGCCCCGAGTCCATCACCTTCATCCGCCGCCGCGCCCGCCGGCTCACCGGCGCCGAGGCCGACCAGCTCGCCGAGGCCCTGGAGGACTACCCCCTCGCCCTCGACCAGACCGCCGGGTGGCTCGCCGACTCGCCCCTGACCGTCGGCGACTACCTGGCCCTGCTGCGGCGCCGGCTGGACTCCCGGGAAGCCGTCACCGTCTCCGACGACTACCCGCTGCCCTTCCCCACCGCCCTCGCGATACTGCTCAACAACGTCCGCGAGAACTTCCCCGACGCGCTCGCCCTGCTCAGGCTGTTCGTGTTCTTCGCGCCCGGGCCGGTACCGCTGCGGCTCCTGCGCGAATTCCCCGCCGACGACGTGCCCGAGCAGCTCGCCGGGCTCATCAACGACCAGATCCGGTGGAACGCCGCCCTCAACAAGCTCGTCCAGTTCTCCGTCGTCCGCCTGGAGTACTCCGACCTGGCCGTCGAGGAGGGCGGCGGCGGGCTGGAGACCGTCCAGCTGCACCGCATGGTCCACGGCATCGTCCGCCAGAACCTCTCCGAGGAGGAGGCCCGGCCGCTCGCCCGCGCCGTCCGGCAGGTCCTCGCCGCCGCCGACCCCGGCCGCCCCTCCGACTCGCGGCTGTGGCCCCGCTTCGCCGAGCTCATCCCGCACCTCGAAACCGCCGGCGTCATCAGCAGCACCAACCCGCGGATCCAGAACTTCCTGCTGAACTGCCTGCGCTACCTGATCCTCGCCGGGGAGTACCGCACCTGCCTGCGCCTCGCCGAGCAGACCGACGCCGTGTGGCGCGCCACCCTCGGCGACGACCACGAGCAGGTCCGCGAGCTCAGCTACCACTACGGCGGCGCCCTGCGCATGCTCGGCCACTTCAAACACGCCGAGACCCTCGCCAAATCGGTCGCCGACCGGCTGCTCGCCGAGCGCGGCGACCGCGACCTGCAGACCCTGCGCGCCACCAGCACCTACGCCGGCGTCCTGCTCGGCACTGCCAAGTTCGAGCAGGCGCGCGAGCTCCTGGAACACGCCTTCGCCCGGTACCGGGAACTGCTCGGCGAGGACGACTCCACCACCCTCAACGCCGAGAACAACGTCGCCGTCGTGCTGCGGCTGCTCGGCCGCTACCAGGAGGCGTACGAGACCGACCTCGACACCCTGCGCCGGCGCGAGCGGGTGCTGCGGGTCCGGCACATCGCCACCCTCTCCTCCGGGATTGGCTGCGCCATGGGGCTGCGGCTGATGGGCCGCTACCGCGAAGCCCTCGCCCGGCAGGAACAGGGCCTCAAGCTCAACTCCCAGGTCCTCGGCACCAACCATCCGCAGACCCTGCGCGCCGAGCACAACCTCGGCATGTGCCTGCGCCGCTCCGGGGACATCCCGGGGGCGGGGGCCCGTCTGCGCAGCGTCCTGGAGCGCTCGACCCGGGTCTTCGGCCCGGACTTCCCCTGGACCCTGATGGTCGCCTCCGACTACGCGACCTACCTGCGCGAGTACGGGGACATCGGCGAGGCCCGGCGGATCTCCGAGGAGGTGGTGCGCGGCTACCAGACGCAGCTGGGCCTCGCCCACCCGTACAGCATCGGAACCGTGGGCAACCTGGCGCTGGTGCTGCGGGCGCAGGGGGAGCGGCTGGAGGCGCTGAACCTGGCCGAGCAGGCGCTGGTCGGCATGCGGGGGGCGGTGGGGGAGCGCCACCCCTGGACGCTGGGCTGCGCCCTGAACGCCACCGGGCACCGGAACATCACGGGCCGCCTGGACGACGCGCTGTCCCTGAGCCGGGACACGCTGCGCGCGTGCGAGGCGGTCCTGGGGCCGGACCACCCCATGACGCTGAGCGCGCAGATCGCGCTGGCGGCGGACCTGCGGTCGGTCCGCGAGGACGTGGAGGCGGCCAAACACGAGGACGCCGGCCTGAAGGCCCTGACCCGGACCCTGGGCCCGCAACACGTCCACACGGTCTCGGCCCGCCAACAGATGCGGCCCTACTGGGACTTCGAACCCCAGCCGTAGCCCCGGCCGGGTCGGCCGCCCGCCCGTCGGGGCGTGGCCGCTGCGCGGAGCCCCTCCCCGCCCCGCCCTTTCTCCGTATCCCGGGACTGTCGCCCCGGCCCCCATTTGCCTCAAACGCTGGCGGGGCTGTTTTGCCGGCGCCCCGGCTGTCAGGTGGCGCGGCAGCACCGCTGACCTTCTCAGCGGGGGTCCGGCACATCCAGCCCCGCCGGCGTTTGAGGCGCGGGTCCGGGCGGAGCCCGGTGCCCGGCGGAGCCGGGTTCTCCGAGACGTCGCCGAGGCCGAACATGCCGGAAGGCCCGGTCCCCGTGGTGGGGGCCGGGCCTTCCGAGGGTTCAGCTAGCGCAGCGGTCAGGCCTCGAAGACCTCGTTGAGCAGCTGCTGCTGCTCAGCCTGGTGCCGCTTCGCGGAGCCGACCGCCGGGGACGAGCCGTGCGGGCGGGAGACCCGCCGCAGCCGCTCCGCCGGCGGAAGGTCGGCGCCGACCGCCAGGTCGAGGTGGTCGATCAGGTTCAGCGCGATGAACGGCCACGCACCCTGGTTCGCCGGCTCCTCCTGCGCCCAGATGTACTTCGCCGCGTTCGGGAACTTGGCGATCTCGGCCTGGAGCTCCGCACCCGGGAGGGGGTAGAGGCGCTCGATGCGGATGATGGCGGTGTCGGTGATGCCGCGCTTGACCCGCTCGGCCTCCAGGTCGTAGTAGACCTTGCCCGCGCAGAACACGACCTTGCGGACCGCGTTCGGGTCCACGGCCGTGTCGCCGATGACCGGACGGAACGAGCCGCTCGTGAACTCCTCCGCCTTGGACGCCGCCGCCTTCAGACGCAGCATCGACTTCGGGGTGAAGACGATCAGCGGCTTGTGGTGCGGGTTGTGGACCTGCCAGCGCAGCAGGTGGAAGTAGTTCGACGGGAGCGTCGGCATCGCGACCGTCATGTTGTTCTGCGCGCAGAGCTGCAGGAACCGCTCCGGGCGGGCCGAGGAGTGGTCCGGGCCCTGGCCCTCGTAGCCGTGGGGGAGCAGCAGGGTGACGCCGGAGGTCTGGCCCCACTTCTGCTCCGCCGAGGAGATGAACTCGTCGACGACGGTCTGCGCGCCGTTGACGAAGTCACCGAACTGGGCCTCCCACAGCACCAGCGCGTCCGGGCGGGCCAGCGAGTAGCCGTACTCGAAGCCCATCGCCGCGTACTCCGACAGCAGCGAGTCGTACACGTTGAAGCGGGCCTGGTCGTCCGACAGGTGCTGCAGCGGGGTGTAGTCCTCGCCCGTCGCACGGTCGATCAGGACGGCGTGGCGCTGGCCGAAGGTGCCGCGGCGGGAGTCCTGGCCGGACAGCCGGACCGGGGTGCCCTCCATCAGCAGCGAGCCGAAGGCGATCGTCTCGCCCATGCCCCAGTCGATGGTGCCGTCGTCGATCATCGCCGCGCGGCGCTGCAGCTGCGGCAGCAGACGCGGGTGGACGGTGTGCGCCTCGGGGATGTTGACCTGGGACTCGGCGATCCGCTTCACGACCTCCGGGGAGACCGCGGTGTTGACCGCGACCGGGAAGTCGGCCTGCTCCGACGGGGTGGCCGGCGGGGCGACCGCGGGCTGCGTGGCGGCCTCGCGGACCTCCGCGAAGACCTTCTCCAGCTGGCCCTGGAAGTCCTGCAGCGCCTGCTCGGCCTCTTCGAGGGTGATGTCGCCGCGACCGATGAGGGACTCGGTGTACAGCTTGCGCACCGAGCGCTTCTTGTCGATCAGGTCGTACATCAGCGGCTGCGTGAAGGCCGGGTTGTCGGACTCGTTGTGGCCGCGGCGGCGGTAGCAGATGAGGTCGATGACCACGTCCTTGTTGAACGCCTGGCGGAACTCGAACGCCAGACGGGCAACGCGGACCACGGCCTCCGGGTCGTCGCCGTTCACGTGGAAGATCGGCGCCTCGATCATGCGGGCCACGTCGGTGGCGTACATCGAGGAACGCGAGGACTCCGGGGCGGCGGTGAAGCCGACCTGGTTGTTGATCACGACGTGGACGGTGCCGCCGGTGCGGTAGCCGCGCAGCTGCGACATGTTCAGCGTCTCGGCGACGACGCCCTGGCCGGCGAAGGCCGCGTCACCGTGCAGGGCGACCGGCAGGACGGTGAAGTCCGTGCCGCCCTTGTTGATGATGTCCTGCTTGGCGCGGGCCACACCCTCCAGGACCGGGTCCACGGCCTCGAGGTGGGACGGGTTCGCGACGAGCGAGACCTTGATCTGCTCGCCGTCGAGGCCCGTGAAGGTGCCCTCGGCGCCCAGGTGGTACTTCACGTCGCCGGAGCCGTGCATCGACTTCGGGTCGAGGTTGCCCTCGAACTCGCGGAAGATCTGCGCGTACGACTTGCCGACGATGTTGGCGAGGACGTTCAGGCGGCCGCGGTGGGCCATGCCGATGACGACCTCTTCGAGGCGGGCCTCGGCCGCGGAGTCGATGACCGCGTCGAGCAGCGGGATGACGGACTCGCCGCCCTCCAGCGAGAAGCGCTTCTGGCCGACGTACTTCGTCTGCAGGAAGGTCTCGAAGGCCTCCGCCGCGTTCAGGCGGCGCAGGATCCGCAGCTGCTCCTCGCGCTCCGGCTTGGTGTGCGGGCGCTCGATGCGGTCCTGGATCCAGCGGCGCTGCTTGGGGTCCTGGATGTGCATGAACTCGACGCCGGTGGTGCGGCAGTACGAGTCGCGCAGCACGCCGAGGATGTCGCGCAGCTTCATCATCGACTTGCCGGCGAAGCCGCCGACGGCGAACTCGCGCTCCAGGTCCCACAGGGTGAGGCCGTGCTCGGTGATGTCGAGGTCGGGGTGCTTGCGCTGCTTGTACTCCAGCGGGTCGGTGTCGGCCATGACGTGGCCGCGGACCCGGTAGGAGTGGATCAGCTCGAAGACGCGGGCGGCCTTGGTGACGTCGTCGTCGTGCGAGGCGTCGATGTCGCGCATCCAGCGGACCGGCTCGTACGGGATCCGCAGCGCCTCGAAGACGTCGTCGTAGAAGCCGTTCTCGCCGAGGAGCAGGTTGGCGACGATCCGCAGGAACTCGCCGGAGGCCGCACCCTGGATGACCCGGTGGTCGTAGGTCGAGGTCAGGGTCATGACCTTGGAGACGCCCAGCTTGTTCAGGGTGTCCTGCGAGGTGCCCTGGAACTCGGCCGGGTAGTCCATGGAGCCGACGCCCATGATGACCGACTGACCGGGCATCAGGCGCGGCACGGAGTGGACGGTGCCCAGGCCGCCCGGGTTGGTCAGGGAGACCGTCACGCCGGTGAAGTCGTCCATCGTCAGCTTGCCGACGCGGGCGCGGCGGACGATGTCCTCGTAGGCCTGCCAGAACTCGAAGAAGTTCAGGGTCTCGGCCTTCTTGATGCCGGCGACGACGAGCTGGCGGTCGCCGTTCGGCTTGACCAGGTCGATCGCGAGGCCGAAGTTCACGTGCTCCGGCTTGACCAGGGTCGGCTTGCCGTCCTTCTCCGCGAAGGAGTAGTTCATGGACGGCATGGCCTTGATGGCCTGCACCATCGCGTAGCCGATGAGGTGGGTGAAGGAGATCTTCCCACCGCGGGCGCGCTTGAGGTGGTTGTTGATGACGATGCGGTTGTCGAACAGCAGCTTCACCGGGACGGCGCGGACCGAGGTGGCCGTCGGCACGTCGAGGGAGGCGTTCATGTTCTTCGCGACCGCGGCGGCCGGGCCGCGGAGCGTCACCAGCTCGGGGCCCGCCGGGGCCTCGGTGGCGGGCGCGGCCTTGGGGGCGGCGGGGGCGGCGGCGGCCGGAGCCTGGGCCTGAGGGGCGGGCGCGGCCGGTGCGGCGGCCGGGGCCTGGGAGGTGACAGTCACAGCAGGGGCACCAGAGGGAGTGGCAGGAGCAGGGGCAGGAGCTGACACAGGTGCGGCGGTCGGAGCGGGGGCTGCAGCGCTCGCCGCCCCCGTGGCGGCGGCGTCGGAGACCTGCGCGGCGACGGTGGTGGAGGCCTGTGCGGAGGCGCCAACCGTCGTCTGGGACTTCACCGGCTCGTCGGCCTTGGCGGGAGCGCTCGCGCCCCCCGGCTTGTAGTCGGCGAAGAAGTCCCACCAGGCCCGATCGACCGAATTCGGGTCCTGGAGGTACTGCTGGTAGATCTCGTCGACGAGCCACTCATTGGCGCCGAAGCCTGAGGCAGGGGTCTTCCCGCCTTCTGCTGCTTCGGTCGTTGTGCTCGAGTTACTGGGGGACTGTGGCGACACGGCGGCAACCGCCCTCTTCCGCTTCACAAGGTATGGACAGCGGGAATAAAGGCTACGCCTCCCGGGCGGGGAGATGCAGACCGGGCGGGACTTCCGTCATGTAGGTCACACCGAACGGCGGGTTTCGGGGCCCTGAATGGCGGGAAACGAGCCTGGTTCGGGTAGCGCACAACCGGGTTGCGGCCCCCTGGCTTCGCACCCCTGACGGACCCCGGGCACGTGTGGCCGAGATCATGTCCTTCCCAGTCGAACCCTACGTCAATGCGGCGCCGCGGGGCTGCCCGGAAGCGTGACAAGGATGCGGCAGCCCCGTGACGATTCGGCCACGCCGATCCGGCCGCCGTGCAGCTCGACCGCCCAGCGGGCGATCGCCAGGCCCAGACCGGTGCCCCCGTCGCCGCCGCTGGCGCTGCCCCGGTTGAACCGCTCGAAGACCCGGTGCCGCTCGGCCTCCGGGATCCCGGGGCCCTCGTCCACCACCTCCAGGGCGAGGCTCCCGGGCGCCTCCCCGGCCCGGGCACGGACGGTGACCCGGCCCAGCGCCGGGCTGTGCTTGACCGCGTTGTCGATCAGGTTCGCCACCACCTGGTGCAGCCGCTCGGCGTCCGCGTACGCGGTCAGCCCGGGCGGGAACACGTCCAGGTGCAGGTGCACGTCGTTGCGGGTGTGCCCGCCCGAGCCCGAGGCCAGCCCCGGCCGGCCGGCCGCCGCCAGCCCGGATTCCTTCAGCACGCCCGACAGGTACGGCCACACCTCGAAGCGCCGCGCCTTCAGCGGGACCACCCCGTTGTCCACCCGGGACAGGTCCAGCAGCGTCTCCACCAGCCGGCCGAGGCGCTCCGTCTGCTTCAGCATGGTCCGCATCGTCTCCGGGTCGGCCTCGGAGACCCCGTCCACCACGTTCTCCAGCACCGCCCGCAGCGCCGCGATCGGCGTGCGCAGCTCGTGCGAGACATTGGCGACGAGCTCCCGGCGGTGCCGGTCCACGGCCTCCAGGTCGTCCGCCATCAGGTTGATCGTGGAGGCCAGGTCGCCCAGCTCGTCGCGGCGGCCCGCCCCGCGCACCCGGCGGGTGAAGTCCCCGTGCGAGATCGCCCGGGCCACCCGCGTCATGTCGTCCAGCGGGGCCGTCAGGCTGTGCGCCACGAACTGGGTGATCAGCATCGAGGCGATCACCGAGAAGACGGTGATGAAGCGGAGCTCGGTGTCGGTGCGCAAGGCCACCATCAGCAGGCCCGTGGTGATGAAGACCGACACCACCACCAGCGTGCCGAGCTTCGTCTTGATCGAGAACGGGGAGAACGGGCGCAGCCCTCCCTCGGGGCGCCCGCCGCTCACGCCTGCGCCGGGGTCTCCAGGGCGTACCCGACGCCGTGGACCGTACGGATCCGCTCCGCCCCGATCTTCCGGCGCAGGGCCTTGATGTGGCTGTCGACCGTACGGGTGCCGGAGGCGTCGGCCCAGTCCCACACCTCGGCGAGCAGCTGCTCCCGCGAGAGCACCGCCCGCGGCGTCCCCGCCAGGCACACCAGCAGGTCGAACTCGGTCGGCGTCAGGTGCACGTCCTCGGCCTGGACCCGGACCCGGCGCTGCGCGTGGTCGATCTCCAGGTCCCCCAGGCGCAGGGTGGCCCCCCGCGGGGCGGTTGCGGCCAGCGTCGCGCGCTCCACGCGGCGCAGCAGCACGTGCACCCGGGCCGCGAGCTCGCGCATCGAGAACGGCTTCGTCATGTAGTCGTCCGCGCCCACGCCGAGCCCGACCAGCATGTCCGTCTCGTCGTCGCGCGCGGTGAGCATCAGCACCGGCACCGGGCGCTGCGCCTGGACCCGGCGGCAGACCTCCAGGCCGTCGAAGCCGGGCAGCATCACGTCCAGGACCAGCAGCTCCGGCTGCCAGCTCTCGGCCGAGGCCACGGCGGCCGGGCCGTCGTAGGCCGTCTGCACCTGGAAGCCCTCGGCGCGCAGCCGGGCCGAGATGGCGTCGGCGATGGTGCGGTCGTCCTCGACCACGAGCACGCGCCGCTGGGCGCCGGGAGTGGCCGCCGCGCCGCCGTGGGTGGTGTGCGTCGTCTGTTCCATGTCCCGCCCCTGAAGATCCGCGTGATGGGGGCAGCGTAGAGGAGGCACCGGCCTGCGGCTATGCGGGGTTCAGACAGCGAAAACGCCGGAGGTACGGGTTCCGCTTGGGGGCGGAACCGGACATGAGCGGCGATGCCGGGCCTTGTGAACGTACCCGAACCGTTACCTCGGGGTGGCGGGTCCGTGTCCCCCGTCAGAGGGCCTGGTGGGCGGGCCCGTCAGGCGTGGCCCGTAAGGCGTGCCCGGGCCAGGCCCGGCGCCGTCAGCTCCCCTCGAACGGGGGCAGCGCGGACAGGACCTCCGACAGGGCCGCCGGGATGCTGCCGTCGGCCGCCATGACCTCGAAGCCGCCGTGCACGAAGGCGTACGTGAACCCGTCGTAGACCGTCGGGCCGCCCCTCGGGACCCGCGGCAGGTGCGGGAAGTCCGCCGCCGCGAGCGCGCTGCGCAGCCGCGCCAGGCCGTCCGGCGACAGCTTCCCGGCGCCGACCTGCCGGGCCTTGCCGTCCAGCCGGATCCAGGAGCCGTCGCCCTTGACCAGCAGGCTGGTGGTCCGGCCGGCGAAGCCGCCGCTGCGGGTGACGGTGACCAGGCGCTCGGCTGCGGAGGGCGGCCGGGGCGTCGTGGGTGTCGGCGTCGGGGTGGTCGGCGTGCCCGGGCCGGCGGTCGTACTGCTGTGCGAGGGGTTCGGTGCGGCCCCGTCCGCGCCGCCCGCACCGCACCCGGCCAGGACCACCGCACCCAGCAGCACCGCCGCTGCCGTCGCTCTCCTCGCGCGCACACCCCACCCCCGCAGGTATTCGGGCCGACCCCCGAGTATGGAGTCGGCCCCGCCCGTACGGAAAGCACCCGGAGGACGACATCCGCACCGCCGTCCCGCGCTGCCTGCCGCCGCTGCTCGCCCTCCTCCTCGGGCTGTGGGGCCTGTCGCGCGACGATGGCGACGGCGGTGCCGGCGGCCGAGGCGGCAGCATGTGGCGCGACGAGGCCGTCACCTGGGAGGTGGCGCACCGGCCGCTCGGCGGGCTGTGGGACCTGCTCGGGCACGTCGATGCCGTCCACGGCCTCTACTACCTCCTGATGCACGGCGTGTTCCGGCTCCTCGGCAGCGACCCGGCGGGTGCCGCCGGAGGCCTGTGGGCGCTGAGGCTGCCGTCCGTCGCCGCCACCGCCCTCGCCGCCGCCGGAGTGGCCGCCGTCGGCCGCCGGCTCGCGGGGGAGCGGGCCGGGCTGCTGGGCGGGCTGGTCTACGCCGTGCTGCCGCCCGTGCAGATGTACGCCCAGGAGGGCCGCTCGTACGCGCTGGTCGCGGCGGCCGTCGTCTGGGCCACGTACCTCATGCTGTGCGAGCGCTGGACCGCGTACGGGGCGGTGCTGGCGGTGGGGTGCTGGCTGCACGAGTTCGCCGCCCTCGCCCTCCTCGCGCACGCCGTCACCGCCCGGCGCTCGCCCGGCTGGCGGCGCGCGGCCGCCGCGGTGCTCGTGCTGGTGCTGCCGCTGGCCGTGGTCAGCGCCCGCCAGGCGGAGCAGCAGCTGGGCTGGCTCGGCCGGCCGAAGTGGCAGGACTGGGCGGCGTACGCGGTCCTCGCCGTCGCCGTCCGGCTGCTCACCCGCGGCGGCGCGCTGCCGCGGGAGCTGGTCCGGGTCGCCGTGCCGCTGGCGCTGCTGCCGCCCGGGGTGCTCATGGCGGTCTCGCTGGTCCACCCCTGGTACGTCGACCGGTACGTGCTGTACGCCCTGGCCGGGCTCGCCCTGGCCGCCGGGGCCCGGCTCGCGGCCGTGCGGCGCCGGCGGGCGCGGGTGGGGGCCGGGGTCGGGGTCGCCCTGCTCCTGCTGCCGTTCGGGTGGTGGTCGGTCTGGCTGCGCACCCCCGAGAGCCGCAAGGACGACGCCCTCGCGGTGGCCGCCGCGGTCCGGGAGCGGGCCCGGCCCGGGGACGCGGTGCTGTTCATGCCGGCCCGGCGGCGCGCCTGGCTGCTGTCCTCGCCCGGGGTGTACGGGGGGCTGCGGGACCTGGCCCTGGAACGGTCCCCGGCGGCCTCGGCCTCGCTGTGGGGCACCGAGGTGCCGGCGGCGGAGATCCGGGCGCGGCTCGCGGCCGCCCCGCGGGTGGTGGCCCTGCTGGATCCGGCCGGGCAGCCGCTGGATCCGTACCCGGGGGAGGCCGCGAAGCGGGAGGTTTTGGGCGCGGAATTCGCCCTGTGCGGGGTGGAGGAGGTCCGGGGGGCCCGCATCGCCGTGTACGCCCGGCGCGGCGCCTGCCCCTGACCGGCCCGGGCCCGGGGATGCGTGCCTGCGGGCCCGGCGGCCGCCCGGGTGCCGCGCTCGCCGCGGTCCGCGGGTGCCGCTGCGCGGAGCTACTCCCCGCCCCGCCCTTTCACCGTTTCCCGGGCTGCGCCCCGGACCCCCTTCGCCTCAAGCGCCGGCGGGGCTTGAAGTGCGGGGCCTGGAGTGCGGGGCTGCGCCCCGGACCCCGTTCGCCTCGAGCACCGGCGGGGCTTGAAGTGCAGGCGCCGGCGGGGCTTGAAGGTTCGGGACCGGCGCCCGGTGACAGGGGGCGGTACATGCGGCCACGGCCGCCCACTTTGAAGCCGAAGGTCGGCACAACCGGTCTCGGCCGTCCCGTCCGTAGCCGAGGGCCGGGAAATCCAGCCTCGCCGGCGGTTGAGGCGCGGGGTCTGGGGCGGAGCCCCAGGAGTTCAGGCGGCTTCGCCGACGCCTGGGGCGGGGGTCCGGCGAATTCAGCCTCGCCGGCGTTTGAGGCGCGGGTCCGGGCGGAGCCCGGTGCCCGGCGGAGCCGGGGTGTCTGGGGCTCCGCCCCGGACCCCCGCCAAGCGCCCGGCCGACCCCGGCTTCGGAGGAGGCCCGCCCCAGCCCCGTCGGCGTTTGAGGCGGCTGGGGCAAGATGGGGGGCGGTACGTTGCATCGGGGATTCGGGGCGCGTCACATGGACACGGCACACACGACACCGCACGTCGCCAAGGGAGTTGGCCAGGAGCCGGTGGGGCCGCTGGTGGGGGTCGACTGGTTGGGGGCACGGCTCGGCAGCCCCGGGCTGGTCGTCTTCGACGCCTCCGTCGGGGTTCACCGCGGCGCCGGCCGGCGGATCCCCGGGGCCCGGCCCTTCGACCTCGACGGCGAGCTGTCCGACCACGACGCCCCTGCCCCGCACACCATGCCCGGCGCCGCCGCCTTCACCGAGGCGATGCGGGCCCTCGGCGTGGACGACACCGCCACCGTCGTCGTCTACGACGGCGCCGGCATCTACTCCAGCGCCCGCGCCCGGTGGATGCTGCGCGCCATGGGCTTCGACCGGGCCGCCGTCCTCGACGGCGGCCTGCCCGCCTGGACCGCCGCCGGGCTGCCCGTCGAGGACGCGGTGCCGGCGTACGAAGGGCCGCGCGGCTCCTTCACCGCCCGCCCCCGCCCGGGGCTGCTGGTCGGCAGCGATGCCGTCACCGCCGCCCTGGCCGACCCGGCCGCGGCCGTGGTGGACGCCCGGACCCGGGAGCGGTTCGCCGGCACGGCGCCCGAGCCGCGGCCGGGCCTGCGCGGCGGCCACATGCCGGGGGCGGTCAACCTGCCGTTCGGGGAACTGCTGGGCGACGGCGGCCACATGCGGCCCGCCACCGAACTCCGCGAGGCCTTCGCGGCGCTGGTCGGGGAGCGGGAGCAGCTGGTGTTCAGCTGCGGGTCGGGGGTCACGGCCTGCGTCCTCGCGCTCGGCGCCGAACTCGCCGGCTACTCCTCCCTCACCGTGTACGACGGCTCGTGGACCGACTGGGCCATGCGGCCGGAGCTGCCGGCGGTGACGGGCAGGAGGGCGGAGTTCGCGGGCGGGCCGGCCTCCGAGCACCGGTTCGCCGGACCCGCGACGGGTGACGAGCGGAGCATCCTGACCGACGTCCTGGAGGCGCAGCGGGCGACGCTCGAGGTGAAGTGTTCCGGGCTGGGCGCCGAACTGTCGCTGCGCTCGGTCGAGCCGTCCACGCTCTCGCTGCTGGGCCTGGTCCGGCACCTCGCCGACATGGAGCGGCGCTGGTTCCGGAAGGTCCTGGCGGGCCAGGAGGCGCCGGCCCTGTTCTCGTCGGAGGCCGACCCGGACGGGGACTTCGACGGCGTGGCCCCGCCCGGCCCGGGTACCGCCGCCGCAGCCGAGGCGGCATGGGCGGCCTGGCGTGCCGAGACCGCGTTCGCCCGCGCCTTCACCGCGGACGCCCCCGACCTCGACGTGGAGGCACAGGACGACTGGCGCGGCCGGGTCTCCCTGCGCTGGGTCCTGGTCCACATGATCGAGGAATACGCCCGCCACAACGGCCACGCCGACCTCCTGCGCGAACGCATAGACGGCACGGTCGGCCTCTGACCCCAGGGGGATAACCCCACCCCCGGGACGGGTAGCCGCACCATCGGCAAGGCGGTCCCGGCCCGGGAGACTCGGGCCATGACTCGATACCCCGTCCCGTTCCGCCCCGTTCGTACGGCGGTTGTCGCTGCCGGTGCCGGACTGCTGCTGGCCGGCTGCTCGTTCGACCTGGCCGCCGCCAAGACCGAGACGGCCACCGCGGATGCCGTGGTCGCCGAGGCCGTGACGGCGGTCGAGGTGCCGGACGCCCGCCGGGGCTCCATCGAGGTCACCCCCGGCAGCGGGCCGGGCGTCACGGTCCGCCGCACCGTGCACTACCGCGGCAGCGCCCCGACGCCCGGGCAGCGGGTCGAGGGCGGGCGGCTCGTGTTCAGCGACGGCTGCCCCGCCGCCGCGGGGGCGTGCTGGGTCGACTACCGCCTGGAGGTTCCGGCCGCCGCCGCCGTCAAGCTCACCAGCAGCAGCGGCCGCATCTCCGCCACCGGGGTGGCCGCGGCCGAGCTCACTTCATCCTCCGGCGCGATCAGGGCAGAGGGCATCACCGGCCCGCTGAAGGCCCGTACGGCCTCCGGCTCCGTCACCGGCGCCGGGCTGTCCGGGCCGAGCGCCGAGGCCGCCGCCTCCTCCGGCGCCGTCGCCCTGGAGTTCACGAAGCCCCCGGCCTCGGTGGCGGCCCGCACGAGCTCGGGCGACGTCACCCTCCGCGTCCCCCGCGCCCCGTACCGGGTCGAGACCGGGACGGCCTCCGGCAAGCAGGACGCTTCCCTGGCCTCGGACCCGGCCGCGGCGTCCCGGATCGCCGTCCACACCTCCTCGGGGGACATCCGCGTGGAAGCCGCCGGCTGACCGGGCGACAGACCCTGCGACTCCTGTTCGCCCGAGGCGAACAGGAGTTGGGGAACATCGGGAGGCGCACATGCATTGAGTCGACATAGCTCAACTTCACTGCCGGAGGGAAGATCATGGCTTCGACGTCCGTAACGCTCACCCTGCCCGTGTTGCCGCTCGACGACGAGGTCGTGCTGCCCGGAATGGTCGTACCGCTGGACCTGTCCGACGCCGAGGTGCGGGGCGCCGTCGAGGCCGCCCAGGCCGCGGTGCGCAGCGGGAAGCCCCGGGTGCTGCTCGTGCCGCGGGTCGACGGCAAGTACGCCGGCACCGGTGTGCTCGGGACCGTCGAGCAGGTGGGCCGGCTCTCCGACGGAGACCCCGGGGCGCTCATCCGCGGCATCGGCCGCGTCCGTATCGGCGCCGGGACCACCGGGCCCGGCGCCGCGCTCTGGGTCGAGGGCGAGAGCGTCGACGAGCGGCTGGCCGATCCGCTGCCCGGATCCGTCACCGAGCTCGTCAAGGAGTACAAGGCCCTCGCCA
The DNA here is from genome assembly GCF_040645035.1 of Streptomyces sp. NPDC046876. NCBI lineage: Bacteria > Bacillati > Actinomycetota > Actinomycetes > Kitasatosporales > Streptomycetaceae > Streptomyces > Streptomyces sp. NPDC046876. The sequence continues at coordinate 48,503 of NZ_JBEYXK010000013.1, forward strand.
CCAGCTGGCTGAAGAAGCGCGGCGCCTGGCAGGTCGTGGACCGCATCCAGCAGATCGAGGGCGTCTCCGCCCTCGCCGACAACTCCGGCTACTCGCCCTTCCTGACCACGGCCCAGAAGGTGGAGCTGCTGGAGACCGCCGATCCGGTCGCCCGCCTCAAGCTCGCCATCACCTGGCTGCGCGACCACCTCGCCGAGCAGGACGTCGCCGAGTCCATCGCCAAGGACGTCCAGGACGGCGTCGAGAAGCAGCAGCGCGAGTTCCTGCTGCGCCGTCAGCTCGAGGCCGTGCGCAAGGAGCTGCGCGAGCTGGGCGGCGAGAAGGAGGGCGAGGAGTCCGACGACTACCGGGCCCGCGTCGAGGCCGCCGACCTGCCCGAGAAGGTGCGGGAGGCCGCCCTCAAGGAGGTCGACAAGCTGGAGCGCGCCAGCGACCAGTCCCCCGAGGGCTCCTGGATCCGCACCTGGCTCGACACGGTCCTCGAACTGCCCTGGAACGAGCGGACCGAGGACGAGTACGACATCCGCGGCGCCCGCGCCGTCCTGGACGCCGAGCACGCCGGGCTCAGCGACGTGAAGGACCGCATCACCGAGTACCTCGCCGTGCGCAAGCGCCGCTCCGAGCGCGGGATGGGCGTCATCGGCGGCCGCCGCGGCGGCGCCGTCCTCGCCCTCGTCGGCCCGCCCGGCGTCGGCAAGACCTCCCTCGGGGAGAGCGTGGCCCACGCCATGGGCCGCAAGTTCGTCCGCGTCGCCCTCGGCGGCGTCCGGGACGAGGCCGAGATCCGCGGCCACCGCCGTACGTACGTGGGCGCGCTGCCCGGCCGCATCGTCCGCGCCATCAAGGAGGCCGGCTCGATGAACCCGGTCGTCCTCCTCGACGAGATCGACAAGGTCGGCTCCGACTTCCGCGGCGACCCGGCCGCCGCCCTGCTGGAAGTCCTCGACCCCGCCCAGAACCACACCTTCCGCGACCACTACCTGGAGGTGGAGCTCGACCTCAGCGACGTCGTCTTCCTCGCCACCGCCAACGTGCTGGAGGCCATCCCCGAAGCCCTCGCCGACCGCATGGAGCTCGTCCGCCTCGACGGCTACACCGAGGACGAGAAGATCGTCATCGCCCGCGACCACCTGCTGCCCCGCCAGCTGGAGCGGGCGGGCCTCGCCGCCGACGAGGTCGTCCTGGAGGAGGACGCCCTGCGCAAGCTCGCCGGCGAGTACACCCGCGAGGCCGGCGTGCGCACCCTGGAGCGCTCCATCGCCCGGCTGCTGCGCAAGGTGGCCTCGCAGCACGAGCTGGGGGAGAAGGAGCTGCCGCTGCGGATCGGCGCCGAGGACCTGCGGGCCCTGATCGGCCGGCCGCGCCACGTGCCGGAGTCCGCGCAGGACCCCGCCGAGCGGCGCACCGCCGTCCCCGGCGTGGCCACCGGCCTCGCGGTCACCGGCGCCGGCGGCGACGTGCTCTTCGTCGAGGCCTCGCTCGCCGACCCCGAGACCGGCGCCGCCGGACTGACCCTGACCGGACAGCTGGGCGACGTGATGAAGGAGTCCGCGCAGATCGCGCTGAGCTTCCTGCGCTCGCACGGCGCCGAGCTGGAGCTGCCCGTCGCCGACCTGAAGGACCGGGGCGTCCACATCCACTTCCCGGCGGGCGCCGTCCCCAAGGACGGGCCGAGCGCGGGCATCACCATGACCACCGCCCTCGCCTCGCTGCTGTCCGGGCGGCAGGTCCGTACGGACGTGGCGATGACCGGCGAGGTCTCGCTGACCGGGCGGGTCCTGCCGATCGGCGGCGTCAAGCAGAAGCTGCTCGCCGCGCACCGGGCCGGCCTGACCACGGTCATCATCCCCAAGCGCAACGAGGCCGACCTGGACGACGTCCCCGCCGAGGTGCTGGAGGGGCTGGAGGTGCATCCGGTGACCGATGTCCGCCAGGTGCTCCAGCTGGCGCTGGCCCAGGGCCAGGTCCAGGGCGACCAGGTCCCGCCGGTGGTGCCCGTCACCACGGCCGCCTGAGCCCTGCGCGACGGCCCGGGAGTCCCGCTCCGGCGGGGTCCCGGGCCGTCGCCGTACGCGCTGCGAAATACTGGAGGCCTCCGGCGCACGGGTGCCGGGGCCGGGGACGGGATCACGGGATCGACGGGAGCGGCACGTGCACGGCAGCGAAGACCAGGAGTTCCTCGCCCTGGAGCGGGAGCTGTCCGTCTTCCTGCGGCGGGCCCGCGCCTCCTCCGGGGAGATGGCGCGCGCCCTGCACCCCGAGCTGGAGCCCGCCGCGTACGGACTCCTCGTCCGCCTGGAGGCCGCCGGCCGCCAGCGGGCCACCGAGCTCGCGGCGTACTTCGGGGTCGGCAAGGCCACCATGAGCCGGCAGCTGCGGGCCCTGGAGGTGCTGGGGCTGGTGGCCCGCGAGCCGGATCCGGCCGACGGCCGGGCCTTCCTGGTCGGACTCACCGAGGAGGGCCGCGAGCGGTTCCTGCGGGTGCGGGGGGCTCGGCGGGAGCAGTACATGCGCAAGCTCGCCGACTGGGACCGCGGCGAGGTCGCGGAACTGGCCCGCCTCCTGAACCAGCTGAACCAGGGCGAGGAATAGCCCCCGGCCAGCGGGAACCAGCCCGAGCCACGCGCCCCGAAGCCGAGCTCCGGCCACTCCGCCTCACTGGCTTCCCATCCCGAGGCTCGGCAACTCCAGCGTCGCCTCTGCTTCGAAGCCGGGTCCGGCATGTCCAGCCTCGCCGGCGTGCGGGTCCGGGCGGAGCCCGGTGCCCGGCGGAGCCGGGTTCCGGGGGGGGGGGGGGGGGCGCGCCCCCCCCCCCCCCCCCCCCGGGGGGGGGGGGGGGGGGGCGGCCCCCGCTGCCCGGCGGAGCCGGGTTCCTCGGGGCGCCGCCCCGAACCCCGCGCCTCAAACGCCGGCGGGGCTGAGATTGCCGACCCTCGGCTTCGAGGGTGGCGGCCGGGTTGCTGGGGCGCCGCCCCAGACCCCGCGCCTCAAACGCCGGCGAGGCTGAGTTTGCCCAGGCAGCCCCGGCTCCGCCAACCCCTGTGACGGGGGTCCGGCAATCCAGCCTCGCCGGCGATTGAGGCGCGGGTCCGGGCGGAGCCGGGTTCCTCGGGGCGCCGCTCCGAACCCCGCGCCTCAAACGCCGCGGGGGTAGGGGCGTCGGGGCCTACAGTTCTGCGTAGGCCGCTGAGGCGTCGTCGTGGCGTTTGGCGCGGGGTGGGGCCGGCGGGGCCGCCTCCAGCGCGCGGACCCGGGCGATCAGCCCCCGCGCCCCCTCCCGCCGCAGCACCGCAAGGCACCGCGCCCAGTCCCCCTCCGCGAAGGTGTCCGTCCACCGGCTCGCCCCGTCGGTGAGCGCGGCCACCGCCCGGACCCGCTCGCGCGGGGTGCGGCCGGTCACCGCCCGCGCCGCGACCGCCGGGTCCGCGGCCGCCGTGAAGAACCCGCCCTCCGCATTGCGCAGCGCGTCCGCGGTCGCCCGGGTGCGCAGCGCCTCGCGCGGGATCCGGTCGAGGCGGTCGTCGAGGACCGCCGTCACCTCCCCGCCGGGCGCCTCGAGCAGCAGGACGGAGTCCGAGAGCACCAGGTGCTCCACGTACGCCTCGTCCCAGCGGACCATCACCACCGTGGCCTGCGGCGTGCGTACGTGAGAAAGGTCACACGTGCCGCGGTGGGCGTCGGCGGTGTCGAGGATGGACTCCGCCAGGATCCGGTCCAGCGGCATGTCCCGCCGCGATCCGGACAGTTCGGTCAATCGGCCCCCGAGTCGGGTGGTGAACCACGGGACGCCGTGCGCGCACCCGACGTCGCCGGGCGGCGGGGTGACCCCGTCCAGGGCGACCAGGACGCCGCCGCCCGAGGCGGGCGTCGCGGCTGATAGCCAGTCCTCGTTGGGGCGTTCCGGGTTGCCGGGGGCCGTGGCGAGGTCGATGCGCATGCGGACATTCTGCCCGCGGCACCCCCGCGGCGGGCCGGATCGCCCGGGAAGGTCCGTACCAACTCGCGGTGTCGGGGCCGGGTGCCGCTTCCCCGCCGTCCGGGGCCGCCCGGAGGCATCCCCGGCACATGTGGGCGCGCATATTGCCAAAGCCCCCATCGATCTTTCAACCACCCGTCGGTGGATGCGCCCTGAAGTCACCCCGCCGAGTTGGTCGGCAACTCATCCGTGATGTTCACTCGTTCGAGTGGCCGGGTGGGCGATGTGAGGCTCTCTCCCCAACACACTGCAAAGGTCTGAGGCGGTACGAGGGGGCAGGGGGCGTTTACTTGTTGACCGGCCGTTACCTCGGCCACACGAGTAGACGAGCACGAGCACACGTACAGGATTGCGAGCACCGGTGCAGAAGAAGCGGTCTCGGAAGAACGGCACCGCCACCGACGGACCCGCCCCCGCAGGACGCCGCGTCCGCGTGCGCAGCAGGCTGGTCGTCGGTGTCGCCGTCGCCGGACTCACCGTCCTCGCGGCCGGCGCCCCCGCCGTGGTCACGGCGACCCGCGAGCTGAACGACTCCCAGGCGCTGGTCACCCTCGCCGAACAGGCCCAGCACACCCTCACCCTCGCGCACCTCCTCGGCGACGAACGCGACGCCGCCGTCGAGTACGTGGCCAAGGGCCGCCCCGGCGGCCAGGGCAAGGGCCCCGTGCAGGAGCGGACCGCCCTGACCGACCGGCAGATCGACGAGGTCAAGGCGGAGGCCGACGAACCCCTCGCCAAGGCCCTCGCGCGCATCCAGGCCGTCCGCACCGAAGCCGTCGACGGCAAGGGCAGCGCCCTCGCCGCCCACCAGGCCTACTCCGCCGTCATCGCGGAACTTCTCGCGCCGGGCGACCGGCTCGCCGAGCAGACCCCGCCGCGCGCCGAGGCCGCCCTCGCCACCACCCGCCCGATGGCCCCCCTCGGCCAGGCCGTGGAACAGGCCTCCGCCACCCGCGGGCTGCTCCTCGCCGCGCTGGCCGTCCCCCGCGGCGATCAGGCGCCCGGCGCCGCCGTCTCCGACGAGCTCAGCACCGCCGCCCAGCGGGCCCGCGTACGGGAGCAGGCCGCGCTGGAGGACTTCACGCGCGTCGCCCGGCCCGACGTCCGCCAGACCCTCGCCGCCACCGTCACCGGCCCCGAGGTCAAGGCCGCCGACGACCACCTCAAGCGGCTCACCGAGCGCCCCACCCTCTCCGCGGCGGACCGCAAGGGCGACACCGCCGCCGTCGGCTCCGCCCTCACCGCCCGCATCGACCGCATGCGGTCCGTGGAAGCCACCCTCGCCGGGCAGCGGGCCACCGCCCTCGCCGCCCAGCGCGACGACGACGTGACCCGGCTGGAGCTGCTGGTCGCCGTCATCGGCGTGCTGTTCCTCTTCGCCGTCGGCGTCTCCACGGCCGTCGCCCGCTCCCTCACCCGGCCGCTGTCCGTACTGCGGCGCGGCGCGGCCCGCCTCGCGACGCCCGAGGGCTCCGTCGAACCGGTCCGCTTCACCGGCCGCAACGACGAGTTCGCCGAGGTCGTCCGCCACCTCAACGCCGTACGCGACCAGACGGTCGCCCTGCACACCAAGATCGCCGGCCTCGATGCCGACCAGCGCCGCGTCATCGGCCGCAACGAGGCCCTCGCCTCCGGCCGCGACGCCCTGGAAGCCGAACTGAAGCAGCTGCGCGAGGGCCTCGAAGAGCACCGGCGCGTCATGTCGACGACCTCGGTCTCGCTGTCGCTGCGCACCCTCGGCCTCGTCGAGCGCCAGCTCGCCGTCATCGAGGAGCTCGAGGCCAAGGAGCAGGACCCGGACCGGCTGGAGACCCTCTTCAAGCTGGACCACCTGGCGACCGTGATGCGCCGCCACAACGAGAACCTGCTCGTCCTCGCCGGCCAGGAGCACGGCCACGGCGCCGGCGCCCCGGTGCCGCTCGTCGACGTCATGCGGGCCGCGGTCAGCGAGATCGAACGCTACGAGCGCGTCGACCTCGCCGTCCTGCCCGCCTTCGTGCAGGTCGCCGGGCACGCCGCCGACGACCTCTCGCACGTACTGGCCGAGCTGCTGGAGAACGCGACGACGTTCTCGCCGCCCGGCGCCAAGGTCAAGGTGTCCGGCCGCCTGCTCGACGGCGGCGACGTGGTGCTGTCCGTCGTCGACGAGGGCATCGGCGTCACCGCCGACCGGCTGGAGGCGCTCAACGCCCGGCTGGCCACGCCCGAGGCCTACGACGAGGAGTCCGAGGCGGAGCACGGCCTCGGCCTCGGCCTGTACGTGGCCGGGCGCCTCGCAGCCCGACACGGCGTCACCGCGGAGCTGCGCGCCCCGCAGTACGGCGGCACCGAGGCCGTGGTGGTCGTCCCGGCCGCCCTGCTGCCGGACGGCCCGCCGGCCTCGCCCTCGCCCGTCCACACCTTCGCCTCCGCCACGCCGGGCCTGCCGCACTACCAGCTCCCGGGCGTGGTCGCCGAGGCCAACGAGAACACCCTGCAGCCGCGGCTCCGGCCGGCGGCGGAGGGGGACTTCGGCGCCGGTGGCCCGGACACCGACCCGCTGGCGGGCTCGGAGCCCCTCGCCGACGGCTTCGCCGCCGGTGCCGGGGCCGACGCCGCCGCGTACGGGGACGGGCCGGCCGACGGGTTCGCTGCCGGGCCGGCCGACGCCGAGCCCGTTGCGGACCCCGTGACGGAGCCCGCGGTGGATGCCGCGGTGGATGCCGCCCGGGTGCGGGTTCCCGCGCAGGGGGCGGCGCCCGTGACACCGGCCGACGCCCTCGCCGCCGGTGCGGAGGGCGGGGCCGGGCTGCCTCCGGCCGAGCAGGTCTTCACCGTCCCGGCCCCCGAGGCCGCCGACGCCGGGGGCGACGCGCACGGCGCCGCGGCCGCGGCCGGGCCGGCCCCGCTGCCGGTGCGCGAGCGCGCGCCGCAGGAGGGGCTGCCGCCCGCCGAGCAGGTGTTCACTGCGCAGACCCCGGCCGACCGGGATCCCGGAGACGAACTCCTCGCGCGGGTCGTCCCCGACGCGGAACCGGGCGCCTTCACGGTGCCCGACCCCGGCCCGGCGGCCGCGGAGTCCTCGGCCGACCCCGCGCAGCCGGCCCTCGTAACGGAAGAGAACCCCTCGCCCGACGCGGAACGGCTGCCCCCGGCCGACCAGGTCTTCACCGCGGACGGCGCACCGGCGGAACCCCACCGGCACGCACCCGCCGAGGACGACTGGGTCCCGCGCCAGGGGAGCCACCCCGACGCGGCGCCCGAGCACGCTCCCGAGGCCGCACCCGAGCCCGTCACCGCCAAGGGCCTGCCCAAGCGGACCCCGCGCACCGTGGCCGCCGGCGGCCGGGCCCACCCCGGCAGCGGCACCGCCCCCGGTGCCGGCCCCGCCCGGCCCGCACCGCGCCGCGTCGACGCCGACGAACTGCGGCGCCGGCTCGGCGGGTTCTACCAGGGGACGCGGGACGGGCGGCGCGTCGTGGCCGCCGAACTCGCACAGGACACCGACCAGGGGGACACCGCACAGGAGGACGCACGCACATGACCGCGCCCAGTACGTACGGACTGAGCACCCAGGCCCGCAACCTGCAGTGGCTGCTGACGGACCTGGTCGAGGAGGTGCCCGGCGTCAACTCCGTCGCCGTCGTGTCCTCGGACGGGCTCCTGCTGCTGTCCTCCGACCCCGGAGGCGCCGCCGCGAGCGCCGTGGGCGCGGGCGGGGGCGCGGGCGCCCCGAAGGGCCCGCGCGGTGCGTCCGCCGACCTCGCCACCATCGTCTCCGGCCTCGGCAGCCTCACCACCGGCGCCGCCGCCCTCATGGACGGCGGGGCGGTCAAGCAGACCATGGTGGCGATGGAGTACGGTTCCGTCTTCGTCATGGCCATCAGCGACGGCTCGCTGCTCGGCGTGCACGCCACTCCGGACTGCGACATGAGCGTCGTCGCGTACCACATGGCCCTGTTCGTCGGACGCGCCGGACACGTCCTGACGCCCGAAGTCCGCAGCGAGCTGCGCCAGTCGATGGAGAAGACCACGTGAGGAGCCCGGCCCCGGCATCCGACCGGCTGCCGATACGCGGGGCCGACCGCCGGCCCGCCCGCGTCCGCCCGTACTCCCTGACGGGCGGCCGCACCCGTTTCACGCAGGTCCTGCACGTGGAGACCTTCGTCGCCGCGCTCGACACGCGCGCCTCGCAGCCGCAGAAGCCCGACGGCGACGCGGGCGACGGCACCGGAGCCGGCGGCTCCGGCGGTGGCGCCGGCGGCTCCGGCGCCGGCGACCGCATGCCCGAGATGCCGGCGATCGTCGAGGTCTGCCGCCGCATGCGCACCATCGCCGAGATAGCCGCGCTGCTGAAGCTGCCGCTCGGCGTGGTCCGCGTCCTGGTCAGCGACCTCGCCGACCAGGGAAGGATCCGCGTCTACGGAACCGGGCACGGCCCCGGCCGTCCCGACCGCGCGCTGCTCGAAAGGGTGCTCAGTGGCCTTCGCCGTCTGTGAAACCGCCACCGTCATCGACGACGAGCCCGTCCAGCCCTGGCAGTACGACCGCTCCCGCGCCCCCGTCGCCGTCAAGGTGCTGGTCGCGGGCGGCTTCGGCGTCGGCAAGACCACGTTCGTCTCGTCCGTCTCCGAGATCACCCCGCTGCGCACCGAGGCGGTGATGACCCAGGCCAGCCTGCCGACCGACGACCTGTCGGCGACGCCGGACAAGAACACCACCACCGTCGCGATGGACTTCGGCCGCATCACCCTCGCCGACGACCTCGTGCTGTACGTGTACGGGACGCCCGGCCAGGAGCGCTTCTGGTTCATGTGGGACGACCTGGTGCGCGGCGCCATCGGCGGCATCGTCCTGGCCGACACGCGCCGGCTGCGGGACTGCTTCCCCGCCCTGGACTACTTCGAGAGCTGCGGGCTGCCGTACGCGGTCGCGGTCAACCACTTCGAGGGCTCGCGGTCGTACGAGCCGGAGGACGTGCGCGAGGCGCTCACCATCCCGCCCCACGTCCCCGTGATGATCATGGACGCGCGGCGCCGGGACACGGTCGTGGACTCGTTGACGACGCTGGTCGCCCACGCCCTCGAGGCGACGCCCGAGTAACAGCCTGCTCATTGCTCCGCTCATTGCTCCGCTCAAAGCTCCGCGCTCAAAGCTCCGCACCTGCCCGAAACGAGAACGTGAGATGCGCAAGATACTCGTCGTGGGGGCCGGCCAGTCCGGCCTCCAGCTCGCCATCGGCCTCCAGTCGAAGGGCTACGACGTCACCCTCATGTCCAACCGGACCGCGGACGAGATCCGCACCGGGCGGATCATGTCCACGCAGGTCATGTTCGACACGGCGCTCCAGCACGAGCGGGACCTCGGGCTCAACTACTGGGAGCGGCTCACCCCGCGCATCGAGGGCATCGGCGTCTCGGTGGCCGGCCCCGACGGCACCCGCGCCGTGGACTGGCTCGGCCGCCTCAAGGCGTACGCCCAGTCGGTGGACCAGCGGCTGAAGATGGCCGGCTGGCTCGACACCTTCGTGCAGCAGGGCGGCCAGCTCGTCATCCACGGCGCGTCCGTCGCCGACCTCGACTACTTCTCCCGCACGTACGACCTGGTGCTCGTCGCGGCGGGCAAGGGCGAGCTCGTGTCGATGTTCGGGCGGGACCCGAAGCGCTCCCCGTACGGCACGCCGCAGCGCGCGCTGGCCCTCTCGTACGTCCACGGGCTCCGGCCGCGGCCCGAGCACCCGGGCACGGAGGCGGTGCGCTGCACCCTGGTGCCGGGCGTGGGCGAGCTCTTCGTCATGCCGACCCTGACCACGTCGGGGCGGGCGGACATCCTGTTCTGGGAGGGGCTCCCGGGCGGGCCGCTCGACGTGTTCCGCGGGGTGAACGACCCCTCGGAGCACCTGGAGCTCACCCTGGAGCTGATGGAGAAGTTCACGCCCTGGGAGTACGAGCGGGCGGTGGACGTCGAACTGACGGACGCGGGCGGCACGCTGGCCGGCCGGTACGCGCCGGTCGTCCGCAACCCCGTCGGGCGGCTGCCGGGCGGCGGGCTGGTGCTGGGCGTCGCGGACGTGGTCGTCGCGAACGACCCGATCACCGGGCAGGGCTCGAACTCCGCGGCCAAGTGCGCCGCCTCGTACCTGTCGTCGATCCTGATGCACGGGGACAAGCCGTTCGACGAGGCCTGGATGAAGGCGACGTTCGACAAGTACTGGTTCACGACCGGCAAGCCGGTGACCGACTGGACGAACGCGATGCTGGGCGCGCCGCCGGAGCACGTGATGGACCTGATCGGGGCGGCGGGGCGGTACCAGGCGGTGGCGGACCGTTTCGCCAACGGCTTCGACAACCCGTCGGACTTCGACACGTACTTCTACGACGCCGAGGACACGGCGGACTACCTGGCCCAGGCCGCGGCGGCCGCGGGCCGGTAGCGGGGTCTACCCGGCGGCCGGGAGGCCGAGCACCATCAGGACCACCGCCGCCGGCGGCAGCACCGCGCACCAGGACGTGACGCGGCGCGCGGCGGCGTACCGGCCGCTGCGCGGCATCGGCAACGCGGCCAGCAGCAGTGCGGGAGTCGCGAAGGGCGTCGCCTGCCAGCACACCGCTATGGCCGCGAGGGCGGCGTCCAGGCCCGCCGAGCAGTGGTCGGGGCCGCAGCCGTCCGTGGCCATGGGGGCCAGCCCCCCGAACATCAGGGCCACCGGGGTGAGCAGGATCGCGAGGACGGTCGGCCGGACCAGCGAGACGGAGCGAGCGGCGGCGGCTTCGGCGGCGGCGGTGTCGTTCATGCCGCCATTGAACGGCGCCGGGGGTCAGGGCACCTCGGCGACGGTACTCAACTCGCGTCGGTCCGGCTACTCATGGGGCCGGGGCCTCGGCGGCGGAGTAGCCGGCGTCGTCGTCGCCGGCGTCATCGCCGCCGCCGGCCGCCGCCTCGGGCAGGGGCGGAAGGCTGTAGGCGGCCAACGGGGTGCCGTCCGGGTCGGGCCGCACCGCGCCGAGGAGCGGGTTCGCGGCGAGCGGGGAGACCTTCACCGGGGACCCGGGGCGCGGGGCGTGGACGACCTTCCCCTCGCCGAGGTACAGGCCTACGTGTGTGGCGGTGGGGAAGTAGACCACCAGGTCACCCGGCCTCAGGTCGTCCAGCGGGACCCGCGGCAGCTGCGCCCACTGCTCCTGGCTGGTACGGGGGATGGCCCGGCCGGCGTGCGCCCAGGCCTGCGAGGTGAGCCCGGAGCAGTCGAAGGCTCCCGGCCCCTCCGCGCCCCACACGTACGGTTTGCCGATCTGGGCGGTGGCGTACGCGAGGGCCGCGCCGCCGGCGGCCGTCGGCGTACGGGCGGGAGCCGAGCCGGGAGCGCCGAGGCGGCCGGAGGCCAGCAGGTCGCGCTGGGCGGCGGCGGTGTCCTCGGCCTCGCGGGCGCCGACCCGGGCGAGCTGGTCGGCGGTGAGGGCGGAGAGCATGCGCTCCACCTCCCGGAGCCGGAGGTCCGCCCGGTCCTTCAGCTTCTTCGTCCGGGCCGCGGCGTCCTGCTGGGCGTCGAGGGCCTTGCGGGCGGCGGTGGCGAGGGCGTCGGCCCGGCGTTCGCCGCGGGCGAGGCGGGTCAGGACCCCGGCCTGGTGGGCGCTCTCCCGGGCGGCGAGGCGGCGCTGGTCCTGCGCCGCCTGGAGGTCGCCTGTGAGCAGCATCCGGGCGTACGGGGACAGGCCGCGGGCCGACTGGTACTGCTCCCGGGCGAGCCGCCCGGCGGCGGCCCGCTCGGCCCCGAGCGCGGCCCGGGCCCGCCCGAGCTCGGTGCTCAGCCGGCGCTCGTCGTCCTGCCGGGCCTTGAGCGCGGCCGCGGCGGCGTCATAGGCCTCGGCGGCCTCCTCGGCCTCCCTGTAGAGCCCCTGGAGCCGGGTCAACAACCCCCCGACGTAATCCCCGGCCCCCGGGGCGGCGGCGGGGGGCGCGGCGTTGCCGGCGGCCCCCTCGGCTTCGTCCCCGGCGGCTGCGGGCGCGGTGGCCCGAGGGAAGGCTGCGGGCGCGGAGGCCCGAACGGAGGCTGCGGGCGCGGAGGCCGAGGCGGAGGCCGAGGGCAGACCGGAGGCCCGCACCGAGCCGGAGGGTCCGGAGGCGGACGTGGAGGCGGACGCGGACGGCGTGGCTCTGCCGGGCGCCCGAACCGAAGCGGAGGGCGATGCCGACGGGGCGGACGCCGTGGCCCCGACCCGGGGCACCGCGGACGGGGTCGCGTCGGGCGTGACGGTCGGCTCGGGCTCCGGCTCGGGTTCGGGCTCGGGCGAGGAGGCGGGACGCGGCTCGGCGTGGGTCAGGGAGAGCGGGCAGGCCGCGAGCAGGACGGCGGCGATGCAGGCGGCATGGAGCAGACGGCGTGGCATGGAAGCACCTCCGGGGCCGCCGATGCTGCCACGCCCGGTATGACAAGCCGCCCACCCCGGACGGCCGCGTCGCCACCCTCACCCGCGCGGCGCACGCCCCGAAACGCCAGTCGGCGCACCCGAACCCAGACCGGCCCGCCGCCCGCCGCCCGCTGCGCGGAGCCCCTCCCCGCCCCACCCTTTCACCGTTTCTCGGGGCTCCGCCCCGAACCCCGAGCGCGCTCCGCCGAAGCGGCGCTGCCGACCCGCCGCCGGGGCGTGTGGGTCAGGGGGCGTCTGCCCCTGGGGTCTGGGGGCAGGGCTCCCGGCGCGGTGCAAGGGTGGGGCGGGAAGTGGCTCCGCGCAGCGGAACCCGCCGCCGGGCCGGGTGGGCCAGGGGTGGTCGGCGCCCCTGGGTCCGGGGCGGAGCCCTGGGGAGCGGTGGAAGGGCGAGGCGAGGAGTGGCTCCGCGCAGCGGAACCGCCGCCGGGGCCGGTTGGGTCTGGGCCCCGGGGAACGGTGGAAGGGTGGGGCGGGGAGTGGTCCGCGCAGCGGGACCGGCCGCCGGGCCGGGTGGGTCAGGGGTGCGCCGACCCCTGGGGGTCCGGGGCGGAGCCCCGGGAAACGGTGAAAGGGCGGGGCGGGGAGAGGCTCCGCGCAGCGGAACCCGCCGCCGGGGCCGGGTGGGTCACGGGTGCGTAGTCCCCCTGGGGTCCGGGGCGGAGTCCTGGGGAACGGTGAAAGGGCGGGGCGGGGAGAGGCTCCGCGCAGCGGGGCGCTGGGGCGGGCCGGCTGTCGGGGGCGGGCCGGTCATGGGTTCAGGAGGCGGGACTTGGCTGCGGCGTACTCCGCCGGGGTCAGGAGGCCCTCGCGGGCGAGGTCGGCCAGCTGCGCCAGCCGGAGCATGAGGTCGGGCCCGCCGGCGCCCGCGCCGGTGCCCGTGCCGCCCGGGCCCGCAGGACGGCGGCGTGCGGCTCGCCCCGGGGCCGCGGGGTCGGCGGGCCAGGCGGCGGCCCCGGACCCGGCCCCGGCCGAAGTCGGGCCGGCGGGCGCCGGCGGGACCGGTGGCGCCGGGGCCGGCGGGGGCGGGCCCGCTGGGGGCTCGGGTTCGGTGGCCCATTCCTCGGCGTCCCAGGCCTCGCCGGCACCGCCGGCACCGGCGCGGGCCTCGGCCTCGGCGGCCCATGCCTCGGGCTCCGGCTCGGGCTCGGCGGCCCATGCCTCGGGCTCGGGCTCCGGCTCGGGCTCCGGCTCGGCGGGCCATGCCCCGGCCTCGGCCTCCGGCTCCGGCTCCGCCGGCCAGGCCCCGGCCCCCGCCCCCGCAGGCGGCGGCCCCGCCTCCGGGATCTGGGCCACGTCCCACACGTACGCCCCCCGCGCCAGGATCCCCCGCAGCAGCGGCCGCCCCGCAGGGCGTCGGGACGGGTGGACGACCGGGCCGACGGGGCGGATGAACATCAGGCCACCCCCAGCCGCTCGGCCGGGATCCGGACCGACCCGGCGATCCGGCCGCCCGCGGCCCGTACGGCCTTGGCCGCGTCCTCCGCCCACACGTGCTCCACCACCAGCAGCAGCGCGCAGCTCCCGCGCTCCAGCAGCTCGGCCGCCTCCCGTACGTCCTCCGGCCCGATCAGCGGCGCAGCCTCCCGGTGCGCCAGCAGCCCCTTCAGTTCGACGAACTCGTCGAACTCGGCCGCCAGCACCTCGCCGCGCGCGGTCTTGGTGGCCACCAGGCCGTCGATGAGCCGCACGTTCCCCGTCTTCCGCAGCCCCAGCACCGCCTCGACCGCCGGCACCCGCAACTGCTCCTCCGGGAAGGCGAGGACGATGAATTCCACAGGTCCCATGTGCCGCGGCTCCCACTCACTCCTGACCGTTTCTGACGACTCTTCGGCACACTATGACATCACCGGACATATCGCCCGCCTGCTTGCTACGTTTCCCGTATGACCGCTCTGACGGCAGAGGTGGCGGGGGGCGACCCCACCCCGCAGCCCCCGCCCGGCCCCTGCCCGCCCCGGGGCAGGGGGGCCGAGCTGACGCTCCTCGCCGGGGCCGTCCTCCTCTGCCTCCTCGGCCACCTCCACGTCGGCCTCGCCACCACCGGCCATCTGCCGCCGTCCGCCGGGCGCCTCGCCGCCGGCCTCGCCACCGCCGCGCTCCTCGCCCACCTCGCCGTCCGCTTCCGGGCCCCGTACGCCGACCCGGTCCTGCTGCCGATCGCGTTCCTGCTCAACGGCCTCGGCCTCGTCCTCATCCAGCGCCTCGACGCGACCGCCCCCGCCCATCCCGCCGCCGGGGGCCAGCTGCGCTGGTCGGCCCTCGGGCTGGCCCTGTTCGTCCTCGCCGTCGCCGTGCTGCGCGACCACCGCGCGCTCCAGCGCTACGCCTACCTGTCGGTGGCGGTGGCCCTGGCCCTGATGCTGGTCCCGGTGTTCTTCCCGGCCGTCAACGGCGCCCACATCTGGATCCGGTTCGCCGGGCTCTCCTTCCAGCCGGGGGAGTTCGCCAAGATCCTGCTCGCCGTCTTCTTCGCCGCATACCTCGCCGCGAACCGCACCGCCCTCGCCCTCACCGGCCGCCGCCTCTTCCCGTGGCTGCCGCTGCGGGTGCCGCTGCGGCTCCTGCCCGGGCGGGTCCTCGGCCCGATCCTGACGATCTGGCTGCTCAGCGTGGGAGTGCTGGTGTTGGAGCGGGACCTCGGCACCTCCCTGCTCTTCTTCGGCCTGTTCGTGGTCATGCTGTTCACCGCCACCGGGCGGATCGGCTGGATCGCCGTCGGGCTGGCCCTCGCCGCCCTCGGCGCCTACGCGGTGGGCATGCTGGAGCCCCACGTGCACAGCCGGGTGCAGGACTGGCTGAATCCTTTCGCTTCCATCGAGCGCGGCGAGGGCCCCGGCCAGCTCGCCCAGTCCCTGTTCGCCTTCGGCGCCGGCGGGCTCCTCGGCGCCGGGCTCGGCCGCGGCCAGTCCTTCCTCATCGGCTTCGCCGCCAAGTCGGACTTCATCCTCGCCACCGCCGGCGAGGAGCTCGGCCTCGTCGGGCTCACCGCGATCCTGCTGCTCTACGGGGTCCTCGTCCACCGCGGCTTCCGCGCCGGCCTCGCGCTGCGCGACCCCTTCGGGCGGCTGCTGGCCACCGGCCTCGCCTCGATCGTCGCCCTGCAGGTCTTCGGCATCGCCGGCGGCGTCACCGGGCTGATCCCGCTGACCGGCATGGCCATGCCCTTCCTCGCCCAGGGCGGCTCCTCCGTCGTCACCAACTGGATCATCGTCGCCCTGCTGGTCCGCCTCAGCGACAGCGCCCGCAGGCCGCGCCCGGCCGCCGCACCGGCGGTGCCGGTCCCCGGGGCCGCCGGGTGATCCGCTACATCCGCTGGTGCGCCTGGTTCTGCGCCCTGCTGCTCGCCGTCCTGCTGGTCAACGTGGCCCGGGTGCAGGTCTGGGAGGCCGCCGGGTACGGGGCGAACCCGGCCAACAAGCGCACCGCCATCGAGCGCTACGCCCGCCCGCGCGGCGACATCCTGGTCGACGGGCGGCCGGTGACCGGATCCCGGGACAGCGGCCAACTGCTGCGCTGGGAGCGGACGTACGCGAACGGCCCGCTGTACGCGCCCGTCACCGGGTTCTCCTCGCAGACGTACGGGACCAGCCTCCTGGAGCGCGCCGAGGACGGGATCCTCTCGGGCTCCGACCCCGCGCTCTCGGCCTTCCCGCTCTGGTACGACCTCGCCCGCGGCCACCCGCCCGGCGGGAACGCCGACACCACCGTCAAGGCGGCCGTCCAGCGGACCGCGTACGCGGCGCTGGCCGGCAAGCGCGGTGCGGTGGCCGCGCTGGAGCCGGCCACCGGCAGGATCCTCGCGCTGGTCAGCAGCCCCTCGTACGACCCGGCGGAACTCTCCGGCACCGGCCCGGCCGTCGCCGCGGCCTGGGCCCGGCTGAACGCGGACCCGGCGCGGCCGATGCTGAACCGCGCGCTGCGCGAGACCTACCCGCCGGGGTCCACGTTCAAGATCGTGACGGCGGCCGCGGCCCTGGACGCGGGCGTGGTCACGGACGTGGACGCGCCCACGCAGACCCCCGACCCCTATCCGCTGCCCGGCACCCGCACGCTGCTGCCGAACGCGGGCACCGGTTGCCGGGACGCCTCGATGGCGGAGGCCGTCCAGTGGTCCTGCAACACGGTGATGGCGAAGATCGGCGTTCAGGTGGGGCTGCGCGGCATGGCGGAGGCGGCCCGCCGGTTCGGGTTCAACGACGACGGCTTGCGCGTCCCGGCGTGGGTGTCGCGGTCGAACTTCGACACCGACATGAGCGGCGACCAGCTCGCCCTGTCCGCGATCGGGCAGTTCAACACCACGGCCACGCCGCTGCAGATGGCGATGGTGGCCGCGGCCGTCGCGGCCGGCGGCGAGCTGCAGGCCCCGTACCTGGTGGAGCGGACCACCCAGGACGACGGCACCCAGGTCCGGCGCGGCGGCCGGCGCACCCTGGGCCGGGCCATGACCCCGGCGACGGCGCTGCGGCTGCAGCAGCTGATGGTGAAGGTGGTGCAGGACGGGACCGGGCGCAACGCGGCCATCCCGCACACGGTCGTCGGCGGCAAGACCGGCACCGCCCAGCACGGCGTCGGCAACAAGGGCACCCCGTACGCCTGGTTCATCGGCTGGGCCAGGGCCGCGCACGCGCCGCTCCCGGGGGTGGCGGTCGCGGTGGTCGTCGAGGACGCGGGGGGCGCCCGCGGGGACATCAGCGGCAACAGCGCCGCGGCCCCCATCGCCCGCGCGGTCATGCAGTCCGCCTTGTTCGGGGCGCCGTGGCAGCCGCACGCCGGCGACCCGACCCGGACCGGGCCGGCCCGGACGACCCGGTCCGACCCGACCCGACCCGAGCCGGCCCAGCCCGGTCCGGCCCCGCCGTCCGCACCGTGAAATTCCCTGCACAGGGCGGCTTCGGCCTGGTAGCGCTACCGTCATGACCTATGAACTGGCGCAGTTGAACATAGCCCGCCCCAAGTACGCAGCCGACGCCCTCGAATTCAAGGACTTCATGGACGGGCTGGATCCCGTCAACGCCGTTGCCGACGCCGCCGACGGGTTCGTCTGGCGGCTCCAGGACGACTCCGGCAACGCCACCGCCCTGCGCCTGGACGGCGACGACTCGCTGATGGTCAACCTCTCCGTCTGGCGGGACGCCGAGGCACTGACCGCGTTCATGTACGAGGGACTGCACCGCAAGCTGATGTCGCGCCGCCGCGAGTGGTTCGAGCCGCTCACCGACGCGGCCACCGTCGTGTGGTGGGTCCAGGCGGGGGTCCGGCCCACCGTTGCGGAGGCGGGGGAGCGCCTGGCCCACTTGCGGGAGCACGGCCCGACCCCGTACGCCTTCACCCTGCGCACGCCCTTCCCGCCGCCGGGGGAGTAGGGCCGCCCCGCCGCGGCGGCTATTGCTGTGCCGGGCCGGCTGCGCCGCCCTCGGCGATGACGGCGGACACCTCCGCCGCCCGCGCCGCCTCCTCGGCCGCGAACCGCTCGCGGTCGAGGGCCTCGGCGATCTCCTCGTCCTGGCTCATCAGCTGGTCGAGGTTGGCGTCGCCCATCTCGAAGACCCCCATGTCCAGGTAGGCCTTCTGCAGTCGGGGCCCCCACAGCCCGATGTCCTTGACGCACGGCACGATCCGGCTGAACAGCAGCCTGCGGAACAGGTGCAGGAACTCGGACTGCTCGCTGAACTCCTCCGCCTCCCGCCGCGGGATCCCGAAGTTCTCCAGCACCTCCACGCCGCGCAGCCGGTCCCGCATCAGGTGGCAGCCCTCGATCACGAACTCCTCGCGCTCGCGCAGCTCGGCGTCGGTGAGCTGCCGGTAGTAGTCGCGCAGCGCCATCCGCCCGAAGGCGACGTGCCGTGCCTCGTCCTGCATCACGTACGCCAGGATCTGCTTGGGCAGCGGCTTGTCGGTCGTGTCGCGGATCATCCCGAAGGCGGCGAGCGCCAGCCCTTCGATGAGCACCTGCATGCCGAGGTACGGCATGTCCCAGCGGGCGTCGCGGAGCGTGTCCCCGAGCAGCCCCTGCAGGCTGTCGTTGATCGGGTAGAGCATCCCGACCTTCTCGTGCAGGAACCGCCCGAACACCTCGGCGTGCCGGGCCTCGTCCATGGTCTGCGTGGCGGAGTAGAACTTGGCGTCGAGGTCGGGTACGGACTCCACGATGCGGGCGGCGCACACCATCGCGCCCTGCTCGCCGTGCAGGAACTGGCTGAAGTTCCAGGAGGCGTAGTGCCGGCGCAGGTCGCCCTTGTCCTTCTCGGTGAGTTTCGGCCAGTACCGCGTGCCGTGGAGGGTCAGGGCCTCGTCCGGGGTGCCGAGCGGATCGTGCGGGTCCACCTCGAGGTCCCAGTCGATGCGCTTGGCGCCGTCCCACTGCTTGTCCTTGCCCTTCTGGTACAGGGCGAGGAGCCGTTCGCGGCCCTCGGCGTACTCCCAGCTGAACCGGGCGGCTCCGGTGGCAGGGATCTGCCAGACGTCCTCGCCCGGGGCCGCGGTGTAGAGATCGTGCGTCGACACTGACGCCCCCTCGCCTCGTGTACTTCCGTACAGGACTGGATGGTTGGCACCGTGCCACTTGGTAGACGCAGGGTCAACAAGTGGCGCGCAGGGGATTGACGGTCTTGCTGACAAGCAGTCTCATAACTGGTGACCGCAGGAGGGGACTCCCCGGGACCGCGCCCGGCGACCCCCACCCACCCCGGAACCAGGGCGAGGTGCCCCGCCATGACGACCACGACCGACCGCACGGATCCGGACCACCGGGTCCTCCAGGACGCCCTCGGCCTCCTCAAGGACCGCGAGCAGATCGCCGCACGCCTGCTCGAATCCTCGGCCAAGCACTCCTTCGACCCCGACAAGGAGCTCGACTGGGACGCCCCGCCGGTCGACGGGGCGTACTACTGGCCCCCCGAGCTGCTCTCCCTCTACGACACCCCGCTGTGGAAGCGGATGGGCGAGGAGCAGCGCATCGACCTCTCCCGCCACGAGGCCGCCTCGCTCGCCTCCCTCGGCATCTGGTTCGAGATCATCCTCATGCAGCTGCTGGTCCGCCACATCTACGACAAGTCCCTGACCAGCAATCACGTCCGCTACGCACTCACCGAGATCGCCGACGAGTGCCGCCACTCGATGATGTTCGCCCGCATGATCCAGAAGGCCGGAGCCCCCGCCTACCCGGTCTCCCGCCTCAACCACAACCTCGCCCGCATCCTCAAGACCGTCTCCACCACCCCCGGCTCCTTCGCCTGCACCCTCCTCGGCGAGGAGATCCTCGACTGGATGCAGCGCCTGACCTTCCCCGACGAGCGCATCCAGCCGCTGGTCCGCGGCGTCACCCGCATCCACGTCATCGAGGAGGCCCGCCACGTCCGCTACGCCCGCGAGGAACTGCGCCGCCAGATGGTGACCGCCCCGCGCTGGGAGCAGGAGCTCACCCGCATCAGCTGCGGCGAGGCCGCCCGCGTCTTCTCCCTGGCCTTCGTCAACCCCCGGGTCTACGACAACGTCGGCCTCGACCGGCGCGAGGCCGTCGCCCAGGTCAAGGCCAGCGGTCACCGCCGCGAGGTCATGCAGACCGGCGCCAAGCGGCTCACCGACTTCCTCGACGACATCGGCGTCCTGCGCGGGGCGGGCCGCCGGCTGTGGCGGAGCTCGGGACTCCTGGCCTGAAGCCCGGCCGGTGCGGCTACCCTGCGGACATGACCGCACCCGCGTACCGCAGGCTGAGCGTCGAGGAGCGGCGGGCCCAACTCCTCGACGCGGCCCTGTCGCTGTTCGCGCACCGCGCGCCGGAGGAGGTCTCGCTCGACGACGTCGCCGAGGCGGCCGGCGTCTCACGGCCCCTGGTGTACCGCTACTTCCCCGGCGGCAAACAGCAGCTCTACGAGGCCGCGCTGCGCTCGGCGGCCGACCTGCTGGACCAGTGCTTCGCCGTGCCCCAGACGGGGCCGCTGACCCAGCGGCTGGCCCGGGCCCTGGACCACTACCTGGCCTTCGTCGACGAGCACGACACCGGCTTCGCCGCGCTCCTGCAGGGCGGCAGCGTCGTGGAGACCTCCCGTACGACGGCCACGGTCGACGGCATCCGGCGCGCCGCCGCCGGCCAGATCCTGCTCCACCTCTCGGCGGCCTCCCCCGGCCCGCGGCTGCGGATGATGGTCCGGACGTGGATCACGGCCGTCGAGGCCGCCTCCCTCATGTGGATCGACGAGGGCAAACAGCCCGACGCGGGCACCCTGCGGGACTGGCTGGTGGACCAGTTCATAGCCCTGCTGGCCGCCACGGCCGCCACCGACCCGGAGACCGCGGCCCACGCCCGCGCCGCCCTCGCCCTGGAACCGCCCGACGGGCCGGCCGGGGTGCTGGCCCGACGTGTGATCCCGGTGGTCTCCGAGGCCGCCCACCTGCTGTGACACTGGCGGGGTGAGAAGCGAACCCACCCCCTTCGAGGGCGGCCCCATGGACGGCCGAGTCCTCCCGATCCTCGTCGGCCCGACCGGCCACCCGCCGAAGTGGTACGAGATCCCGGTCCCGGACCCGGACGGCGGCCCGCCGACGATCCTGCTGTACGAACGGGTCCCGTCGGGCTACTCCAAGCGGCTCCACCTCCAGAAGGGCTGGAAGTACACCCACGTCCCCGGCGGCCGCAAACCAAAACCCCGCTGGCCCTGGACGAAGCCGACCCCGCAGCCGTAGCCACCACCGTTCAGCCCCTCGACGATTCCGACCGCCCGGCTGGGCACCCCGCGCCGCAGGTGGGGGCATCCCGGCCCGGGAGGGCGCCATTCCCACCGCCCGCTTTCCGAGCGGGGGTCGGCGATTTCAGCCTCGCCGGCGTTTGAGGCGCGCGGTCTGGGGCGGAGCCCAGGGGACGCCGCCCGGCCGGGCACGGGGTCTGGGTGCGCCTCGGGGCCGCCGCGGTTTGGCGTGCCGTCGCCCGGCCGACGGTTGCTGGCTCGGCCCACCCCGCTTTGCAAGCGGGCGGGGGGTCGGCGATTTAAGCCTCGCCGGCGTTTGAGGCGCGGGGTCTGGGGCGGAGCCCCAGGGGACCCCGCCCGGCCGGGCACGGGGCCTGGCCGCGCCTCGGGCCGCCGCCGACAGCCGGGCCGGGCCCGGCGGGCCAGGGACGGCAGGGGGCCGGGAGCGGGGCCCACCGGGTCCGGGAGCGTCAGCCCTCGGTACGCCCGCGCCGCAGCATCGCGAAGCCCAGCCCCGCGGCACCCACGGCCGCCATGCTCCCGCCGGCCGCCAGCAGCAGCACACCCTCACCCGGCCCCTCGGCCAGCGCCTCCAGGTGCAGCGCCCCCGCGGTCCCGGCGGCAGCCATCCGCACCTCCGGCCGCGCGGCCGAGGCCGTGGCCGTGGCCACCTTCCCGTCCCGCGTCGCCGTCTTGTAGCCGTCGCCCCCGCGCGTACCGCCGTGGACGGCCACGTCGCCGACCCAGGACGACAGCCGCCCGTCGGGCTGGAGCGCGGCGTGCAGCTCACCGCTGCCGCCGACGCCCGCAACGCCGTCCCGGCTGGTCAGCGTGGCGGCCCTGGATCCGTCGGCACCCAGGATGTCGGCCTGGAAGCCGCTCCCCGCGCGGTAGACGTTCGCCCGGGAGACCCCGTCCGCGAGGGCGAGCGTCTTGACCAGCGTCCGCGGCACGGAGTGCGCCGCCGACGCGGCCGGCACCCCGTCGGCGAGGGCCGCGGCCGCGGGCAGCGCCAGCAGACCACCGGCACAGGCGGTCACGGCGGCGGCGCGAACGAGAGTGCGGCGGCGGAGGGTGCTCACGTGAAGTCCTTCGGCTGTCCGACGTATCAGGAGGGACCAACGTAGGTGGCCGCCGTTGCGGTACCGCGATGAGCGTGTAACAGAAACCCTTCAGACTTCCGTAGAAGCCGTTACGCAGAGGCGCACCGACCGAGAACCCCACAGGGGGATTGCCGCGAGCCGCCCGGGCTGCTCCCATGGACGGCGGGGGGTGAGGTCCATGCGGGGACTCACAGTGATGCCGAGCGGTCGCCCCGGCCGCGGCCGGCTCTACGTGAACCTGCCGGACGGCCAGGCCGTGGCCTGGTACGACCGGCAGACCAACCGGATCAGCGTGCTCGGCGACCAGCACCGCGAAGCGGTGCTGAAGGCGCTGCGCCCGTACCTGAGCGGCACCTGGACGGTCGGCCCGCCGCCCGTCCCCACCGCCGCCGACCTGCGCCGCCTGACGCTCCCGCCCGACGAGGACCTGGCCCCGAACCGGCCGGGCGAAACCCTCCTCGGCGAACTGGCCCACGGCTCGGCGGGCACCAGAGCCCGGCACCGGCTGCGCCAGGAACTCACCGCCCAGCAGCGCATGGGCGACCTCCTCGACGCCCTCGAATCCGACGGCTGGCGCGTCGTCCACTGCGTGCCGCTCCCCGGCCTCGGCCTCATCGACCACCTGCTGATCGGCCCGGGCGGGATCCTGTGCATCCGCAGCATCCCGGGCCGCCGCCAGCGCGCCGCCGTCGGCGACCTCCTGCTCACGGTGGGCCGGACCGAACCCCATCCCGACCCGCGCTGGATCCGCCGCGCGGCGGCTGCGGCGAGCCGCGCCCTGACGGCCCCGGTCAGCCCGGCCCTGGCCCTGGTCGACGCGTCCCGCATCGACGTCGCCCCGACAGTACGAGACATCCGCATCCTGGACCCGGAAACCGCCGCCACAGCCCTGGCCGCAACCCCGACCACCCTCAAACCCCCGGACGTGGAAGCCCTCCACACCCAGGCCCGCGACCTCCGAACGTGGCGGGGGCGGTAGGGGGAGCGCCCCGGGACGGGTCCGGCCTGTTGGCGGGGGCGGTAGGGGCAGGGTCGATTCCTGGGACGGGTCCGGCCTGTTGGGCGGTGCCTCGTGGGAACGGGGTCACGGTGGGGCGGGGTCGGGGAGTGTCCGGGGGCGTCCCGGCCGCCCATTGTCCTTTCGGTTCGCGCCGGCCCGTCAAGGGCGCTCCCTGCGGTCGCGTCGCTTCGCGATGGCCTACGGCCACCCTTGACAGCCCGGCCCGCCCCGAAATGCCAAAGAGCTGCCGGGAAGCCCCCGAAGGATGGCCAGGGGGTCACGACAAGGGAGGCCTCTCGTCAGAGAGCGCAGCCCGGGCCCCGATGTGCAGAATCGTTCCACCCAGGACCACCACCCCTCCCCACCGCCGAGCATCCGGGAAGCCGAGCCTCCAGGGCCGCCATGAGACGCATCCCGCAGCCGAGGGGCTCCAACCCGCACCAGCCTTCGATGAGATGACCGCCAGGAGCGGGGAGACGCCCCAGATCGCTACGCGCTCCTCATTTCTCGGCGTCCGGCCGCCGTCTGTGGCTGATAGCGCAACTGATCGCTACACGGTCCCGCACGTCTCGGCGTCCGGCGGCCGTCTTGGGCTGGACGACGCGAGAGATCGCGTCGGACGGTCGTCCGTGGCCGGTAGGCGCGGCAGGTGGCGGCATGCGACGGCCGGGTACCGGAGTCGGACGCCGGTCTGCCCGCTGCTGGCAGCGGTCTGTTGCGTCAACGAGCCCCCCGACGGCCGTCGGGCGCTGAGAAATGAGGGGCCACGTAGCGATCTGTTGCGCTACCAGCCCCAGACGGCGGCCGGACGCCGAGGAGAGAGGAGCGCGTAGCGATCTCGGGGCGTCTCCCCGCTCCTGGCAGCCATTTTCTCGATGTCTGGTGCAGGTTGGAGCCCCTCGGCTGCGGAGATGCGTCTCAGGCGGGCCTTGGGGGCTCGGCTACCCGGATGCCCGGTGCCGGGCGGGGGTGGTGATGTGGGGAGGAAGGATTCTGCACTTCGGAACCCGGATGGCCCTCTTTGACGAGGGCTGGGGCTGGACTTGACCCCCTGGCCATCCTTCGGGGGCTTCCCGGCAGCGCTTTGGCATTTCGGTTCGTGTCGGGCTGTCAAGGGTGGCCGTAGGCCATCGCGAAGCGACGCGACCGCAGGGAGCGCCCTTGACGGGCCGGCGCGAACCGAAAGGACAATGGGCGGCCGGGACGCCCCCGGACACTCCCCGACCCCGCCCCACCGTGACCCCGTCACCCCAGGCTCCCGCCCAGCCATCCGCCGGCCCCTTCCGCGGAACCCGCCCCCACCCCCCGCCCGAGGCACCCCGCCCCCTCACGCCGACGTCCGCTTGCGCGGGGTTGCCTTCTTCGCGGCGGCCGTGGCTGTCTTTGCCGTCTTCGCCGGCTGGGCTGACTTTGCTGCCTTCGCCGTCTTTGCCGTGGACTTCGTGGCGGCCTTCCGGGGCGTGGACGCCGCCGCCGTCTTCGTTGCGGCCGACGTCGACTTCCTCGTCGTGCCGGCCCCGCCGCCGCCCCCGCCGGCCGCCGCCTTCTTCTTCGCCGTCGCCGCCGTCGACTTCTTGCCGCCCACCGCCTTCGGGGCCGCCGCCGCGCTCTTGCGGCGGATCGGCCTCACCTCCGCCTCACCCGTGTCCGCCTCGCCCGCTTCCGCCCCCGCCCCCCGCGACGCCTTCGCGGCCCGGACGCTCTTCTCCAGGGCCGCCATCAGGTCGATGACCTTGCCCCCGGCCGGCTCGACCGCCGCCTCCGACGGCGGCTCGAACGCGCCGCCCGCCTTGGCCTCGATCATCGCCTCGACCGCCTCGCGGTACTCGTCCCGCAGCGACGACATCTCCACCTCGCCCAGCGTCGCCATCAGCGCGTCCGCCAGGTCCAGCTCCGCATCCCGCACCTGCACCGTCGCCTCCGGGGCCACCCCCTCCGGCACCCGGATCTCGTCCGGCCACAGCAGGCCGTGCATGGCGATCACGTCGTCGACGACCCGCAGCATGCCGAGCCGTTCGCGCCCCCGCAGTGCGTACTTGGCGATCGCGACCCGGCGGCTCCGCTTGAGCGCCTCCCGCAGCAGCGTGTACGGCTTGGCGGCCGTGGCCCCGTTCGCGGCGAGGTAGTACGCCGCGTCCATCTGCAGCGGGTCGATCTCGTCGGCCGGGACGAACGACAC
This sequence comes from Streptomyces sp. NPDC046876, assembly GCF_040645035.1. Classification (NCBI taxonomy): domain Bacteria; kingdom Bacillati; phylum Actinomycetota; class Actinomycetes; order Kitasatosporales; family Streptomycetaceae; genus Streptomyces; species Streptomyces sp. NPDC046876. The sequence goes on from NZ_JBEYXK010000013.1 coordinate 73,853, forward strand.
GATCTCGATCGTCTTCGCCGTCGCGATCGGCAGCTGCGCCAGGTCCTCGTCCGTGATCGGGATGATCGAGCCGTCCGGCTCCTCGTACCCCTTGCCGATCTCGGCGCCCGGCACCTCCTCGCCGTCCAGCTCGCACACCTTGCGGTAGCGGATCCGTCCGCCGTCCTCGAGGTGGATCTGCCGGAAGGAGATCGAGTGGCTCTCCGTGGCGTTCACGAGCTTGATGGGAATGCTGACCAGGCCGAAGGAGATGGCCCCGTTCCAGATGGATCGCACGGTTCCTCCCGTTTCATGGCAGTCTCATCGTATGACGCCGATCACCATGGTGGAGGGGCGTCGCATCTCGCTCAGCAATCTGGACAAGGTCCTCTACCCCGAGTCCGGCTTCACCAAGGGCGAGGTGCTGCACTACTACGCCACCGTCGCCGGTCCGCTGCTGGCCCACATCCACAACCGGCCGGTGTCGTTCCTGCGCTATCCCGACGGCCCGGACGGCCAGCTCTTCTTCACGAAGAATCCGCCGCCCGGTACACCCGCCTGGGTGAAAACCGCCCCGGTGCCCCGCTCCGAGGACCCCTCGGCCGAACAGGTGGTCGTCGCGGACCTGCCCTCCCTGATGTGGGCCGCCAACCTGGTCGTCGAGTTCCACGTCCACCAGTGGCCCGCGGGCAGTCCGGCCGTCGCCGACCGCATGATCCTCGACCTCGACCCCGGCCCGCCCGCCACCGTCGTCGAATGCTGCGCCGCCGCGCTCTGGCTGCGCGAACGCCTCGCCGCCGACGGCCTCGACGCCTACCCCAAGACCTCCGGAGCCAAGGGCCTGCACCTGTCCGTGCCCCTGGAGCCGACCCCGTCCGCGCGCGTGTCCGCGTACGCCAAGGCCCTCGCCCAGGAGGCCGAGCGCACCCTCCCCGACCTCGTCGTGCACCGCATGGCCAAGGCGCTGCGCCCCGGCAAGGTCTTCGTCGACCACAGCCAGAACGCCGCCGCCAAGACCACCGCCGCGCCCTACACGCTGCGCGCGCGGGCCCGGCCGGCCGTCTCCGCGCCCGTTTCCTGGGACGAGGTCGAGGCCTGCGGCACCCCCGCCGACCTGGTCTTCCTCGCCGACGACATCCCGCCCCGGCTGGAGCGGCACGGCGACCTCTTCGCCCCGCTGACCGACCCCGACCGGGCCCACCGGCTCCCCGCACACCCCAAGGCCCGGCCATGATCCGCGTCGCCCTCGCCGCCTCCGTACGGACCCTGCCGCGCGCGGCGGGCCTGGCGTACGAGCCGAAGTTCGACGGCCACCGGCTCGTCGTCGTCCGCACCGCCGTCGACGTGGTGCTCCAGGCACGCTCCGGCCGCATCGTGACCAGCGCGTTCCCCGATCTGGCCGCGGCGGCCCGGCAGCTGCCCGCCGACACCGTCCTCGACGGCGAGGTGGTCGTCTGGAACGCGGGCCGCACCGACTTCGCCCTCGTCCAGCGCCGCGCCGCCGCGACCGCCGCGCGGGCCGCCGTGCTCGCCCAGAGCCTGCCGGCCTCGTACGCGGCCTTCGACGTGCTCGAGCTGGCCGGGCTCGACGTGCGCGGGCGCCCGTACGAGCGCCGCCGCGCCCTCCTCGTGGACCTGCTGCTCCCGCTCGGGCCGCCGCTGCAGCCGGTTCCGATGACCACCGATCCGGAGCTGGCCGCCACCTGGTACGAGACGCTGCCCGCCAGCGGCATCGAGGGGCTGGTCGTCAAACGGCTGGACCAGACGTACCCGGCGGGCCGGCGCGGCTGGCAGAAGCTGCGGCACACCGAGGTCCGGGACGCGGCCGTGATCGGCTACACCGGGACCCCGCGCCGCCCCCAGGCGCTGGTGCTGGTCCTGCCCGTCGGGGACCAGACGCCGCTGCTGTCGAGCCCGCTGACGGCCGGGCTGCGGGCGGAACTGGTCGCGGAGCTGGCGGCGCGGGCGGAAGCAGGGGCGGGGACGGAGTCGGGTGCGGGAGGCGTCGCGGGATCCGGGGCGGGTGTGGCGGGCTCCCGGCCCACCGTGAACGCGATCGGGCTCGGGGAGACCCCGTACTGCCCGCTGGACCCGCCCCTGACCGCGGAGGTACGGCACACCTCGACCCGGCACCCGCCGCCGGAGGTGCTCCGGCTCCGCACGGAGCTCTGAACACGCCTCTGACCTGCCCCGTCCGCGGACGGCGCAGGTCAGAGGCGTGTTCAGCAGCGCTCGTTCAACAGCGGCGCGTGCGCGGGCGGTCGGCCGTCACCGCCGTCACCGTCAGGCGTGCGCTCCGCGGCCCGCGTCGGGCGGCGCGCCGGGCTGCGGGTGCGGGCCGGGGCCCTCGGGGCGCTTGAATCCGGCCTCCCGCTGGTCCCGTACCTCGTCGGGGTGGCTGGAGGTGGTGGAGCCGAAGTTTCCGTAGCCCTGCATCTCGTGGGGTCGCAGGCCGCCCTCGGGGATCTCCACCGGGTCGCGTTCCTCGCGCACCTCGTGCACCGGTCCGCCGTTGGGCAGGTGCGGCTGGCTCTCGGCGTCGGGCGGCGGCGGCTCCTTCGCCCGGACCCGCTGGCCCAGCTTGAAGCCGGCGAGCAGGAACCCGGCGATGAGGATCCCCACGACGAAGAACCAGGCGATGTCACTCAGGGTCGCGTCGACCGCGATGTAGCTCAGGGTCGTGTCCATACAGACTGTGTACCCGCTTTTCAGCGCCATCGCGCTATAAGAGCAGAATCATCCGATATGTAGAGCGGCCAGAGCGGCCGCCTGTGGCCCGGCCGCTCATCCGCCCGCCGGCCGCCCACTCCTCTCCTTACCGCAGCGGCCCGTCCGAATCCCGCAGCGCCCGTACGTCGTGGCCGCCCAGCACCGCCAGGATCTCGGCGCAGATCGCGAGGGCGGTCTCGGCCGGCGTACGGGCGCCCAGGTCCAGCCCGATCGGCCCGTGCACGCGCGCCAGCTCGGCCTCGGTGACCCCGGCCGCCTCCAGCCCCTCGCGCCGCCGGGCCGTGGTCTTGCGGGAGCCGAGGGCGCCGACGTACGGGATGCCGAGCGCGAGCGCGGCCCGCAGCGTCGGGACGTCGAACTCCGGATCGTGGCTGAGCATCACCAGGCAGGCCGCGTCCCGCCGCGCCGCCAGCAGCTTCTCGGCCTCGGCGGCGCCCGTGACGAAGTCGGCGCCCCACTCCAGCAGCTGCGCCTGCCGGGCGATGATCTCCGCGAGCTCGCCGCTGCCGCCGATGACGAGGTGGGGCGCCGACGGGTACGCCTCCACGAACACCAGCCCGGACTGCCCGTAGAGCGCGTCCCGGCCCGGCCGCCGGGTGGCCAGCAGCTCGCCCGCGCGGCGCTCGGCGTCGTTCGTGGGCTCGTCCACGGCCCGTACGACCTCGCTCACCCCGTGGTCGGCCCCCTCGTTGAGCCGGGTCACCAGGGCCACGCCCACCCCCTCGTCCAGCAGCTGCCACCACTCGGCCGGCACCGCCGCCAGCGGCTGGAGCAGGATCTCGGCCCGGCCGCCGCAGGTCAGCTTCGCGCCGACGGCCTCGTCCGCCCCGACCGACACCTCGCACACGCGGGCGGTGGCCCCGGGCGTCCACGCCCCGGCCTCGGCGACCAGCTCGGCGTCGAAGACGCCCCGGTAGAGGGAGCCGACGCAGTGCCCCCGCGCGTCCAGGAGCAGGGCCCCGGCGGGGTCCCGCGGCCCGAAGCCCTGCTCGGCCACCGGCCGCGCCAGGAAGCCCGCCCGCCCCTCGGCCGCCCACTGCCGGGCCGTCTCCACCAGTTCACGCATCGCGCTGCCCCATCCTCGTCGTCAGAGCCCGCCACAAAGCACCTGGTCAGCGGCACGATGTGGCCTCACCGCCAACCTATGCACGCTTCCCACCCCTACCCATCCCCCAAAACGCACAGACCCGGACCGCCGCCCTCGTACGACGAGACCACGGGGCCGCGGGGCGCAGTTGCGCGCAGCCCCCGAATGAGGTTCTTTCGAAGAAGAGCGGTAAGAGGCAGCCACGAATGCCGACGCCAGAGAACCGAGAACCGAGAACCGACGTGCTCTTCACCGACCGCGACGACGCAGGACGACGACTGGGCGAGGCCCTCCGGCCGTACGCACCCGAGCACCCCGTGGTCCTGGGCCTGCCCCGCGGCGGCGTGCCGGTCGCCTCGCACGTCGCCCAGGCCCTCGGTGCTCCCCTCGACGTGATCGTCGTCCGCAAGCTGGGCGTCCCGTACCAGCGCGAGCTGGCCTTCGGCGCCATCGGCGAGGGCGGGGTTCGGGTGATCAGCGACGACATCGTCCGGCGCGGCCGGATCAGCCCGCAGGACGTCGCCCGGGTCGAGGAGGCCGAGACGGGGGAGCTGGAGCGCCAGGCGCACCGCTTCCGCGCCGGCCGGCCGCGGGTCCCGCTGGACGGCCGCACCGCGATCGTGGTCGACGACGGCATCGCCACCGGCGCCACGGCGGCCGCGGCCTGCCGGGTCGTACGGGCGCAGGGTGCGCGGCGGGTGGTGATGGCGGCCCCGGTGGCCCCGCCGGATGCGCTGGCCCGGATGGCGGAGGTGGCCGACGAGGTGGTCTGCCTGTCCACACCCCCGGCGTTCTCCTCCGTCGGCCAGTGGTACCGCGACTTCTCCCAGACCCCGGACGAGGAGGTCCTGGCCCTCCTCGCCGCATCCGCCCGCCCCGCACGGCCGGTGTCGGAGGAGGTCACGGTCGACGCCGGGGGCCTGCCGCTCCCGGGCGAGCTCACCCTCCCGCCGAACGCCCGCGCGGTGGTGCTCTTCGCCCACGGCTCGGGCAGCAGCCGCCACAGCCCGCGCAACCGCGAGGTGGCCGGCGCCCTGCAGCGGGCCGGCCTGGGCACGCTGCTCTTCGACCTGCTCACCCCGGCCGAGGAGGGCCACCGGGCGCACGTCTTCGACATCGCGACCCTGGCCGACCGCCTGGCCCGCGCCACCACCTGGCTGGGCGCCCGCACGCCGCTGCCGCTGGCGTACTTCGGTGCGAGTACGGGCGCGGCTGCGGCCCTGACGGCAGCGGCCGACCCGACCTCCCCGGTCTACGCGGTGGTCTCGCGAGGCGGCCGCCCGGACCTGGCGACGGGCCTGGGGGCGGTCCGAGCCCCCACCCTCCTGATCGTCGGCGGCGACGACACCCTCGTCCTCACCCTCAACCGCGAGGCCCAGGCCCAACTCCGCTGCGAAAACGCCCTCGAGATCATCGAAGGCGCCACCCACCTCTTCGAGGAACCGGGCGCCCTCCAGGAAGTCTCCACCCAAGCCACAACCTGGCTCACCACCCACCTTCCCTGACCTATTTCCTCGAACGCCTCGATCCATCACGGTTGTTAGGGTGGCCGGCATTGTGCCGTGATGCGACGAGGGGGGCCTCGTGACGTTCGACGAGGAATGGGCTGAGGCGAAGGGGACTGCCGCGACGGGGAGCGGCCCATCGCCCGACCTGGTCGTCACGCAAGACGATTTGGGGGCCGTCGGACATGAGGCATTCCTCCTCCACGGCCAACTGCGCGGCAAGGCGGACATCGCGGGCACCGGCGCGACTGCCCGGGCCGCGTCCGAATGCACCACCCGGAACCTGACCATGGGGTCGGAGTTGTCGGTGACCCTCCCCACGTGGGACTCGCAGGTCAAGACGGTGCTGCAGATGTACGCGCACATCTCCAACCACCTCGACTTCTCGAAGAAGGCGCATGCGGACGATGAGGCCATCGCCGCGAGCCTGCGCCACCGCGATGGCTCGGCCATGTCCGTGTCCGAGATACAGAGGTATGTGAAGTGACCTTCACCTGGACCGACCTCCTCACGCTCGACCTGGGCAAGCTCAATGAAGCAGTGACGGAGTGGAAGACGGCCGCGGAGGAACTCGCGAAGCTGCACGGTGCGGTGCGCGACGGGCTGGTGAAGACTACGAACTGGGTAGCGGCGCGGCGCTGCCTGCCCCCGACGATCCCGGCCGGGCCGGGGAGCGCAGTGATCCCGGCCGCCACGCTCGGGACGGCGAAGGGGAGATCGACCGATGAACCATCCCGCCGCTCCGGCCAGGGTCGGCAAGCAGAAGCGGTCGTGGCAGCGTCGCCTCGCCATCGGGGCCGGGGGGTTGGCGGGCGTGGCCATCGTCGGCGTCCTGCTCACAGTGCTCTGGGCCATGGCGGCTTTGAGGGATCCGGCCGCGTACGACAAGGCTTGCTGCTGGGAAGAGAACGTCACGCCCGAATGGATGGCGAAGACGATGGGCTTCGAGGTACCGGAGTCGGCCACCGATCGCCGAGCCGGTCTCAAGACCAACGCGCAGTACGACGTCGCGTTGCTCGCCTTCACAGTGCCTACCCCGGAGGCGGACCGCTTCCTCAAGCCGCTGCAGCCGGAGGGCACGCAACTGGTCCGCAACACGCACCCCAAGGACCCGGGGTATACCCGCAGCGACGGCTTCAGCCACCTTGGCCTGCCGGAGCCCGAGACCTTCGTCGACGGTATGCGCATGGGCGCCGTCTGTCGTGGTGACGCCAAAACCCCGGAAGGCCAAGGCGTTCAATTCTGCACGGACATCTACGCACACGAGTTCCAGCGCGGCACCACCCGCATCTACCTCTGGGCCGGCAACGAGGCGGGCATCACCAAGCCACCGGCCTGACGGCAAGGCGAAGGGGTCGCCTAGAGTGATCGTTGCCTGCCTGTCGCACGGTTTGCCAAGGTTCATGGGCCCCACGGCTCTGAACTCGGACTGTGGCGTGGTGGAGAGGCTGCGTATGGGCACGGCCACGAAGAGGCAGGCGGCGGAAGCGGTGTAGGGCGCAGGCCTCGAGTGGCGCCAGCCCATGCGCGGGCGCCGGGAAGCTTGGCCGCCGCCACCCCTGGCATGGTGGGGGCTTGTTCTAGGGGCGTCCTCACTGAGGGTGCGGATGGCCGCGAGCTGTATTCGGTCAGCCGGACCTCAGGAGGTGGAGAGGCAGAGGAAGCGGGGCGCCCGCATCCTCCGCGAAGATGCCGAAATCGATCTACGGCCCTGCCCGGATGGGCGGCGAGGACCGCCCGCGATGTCTCCCGTGACGGAAGGGGCGCAGTGCGCCGCTGACTCGCCGGGAGGGAGGCGCGCATAGCTCACACGCCACTCGCGCGTGGACAGCAAGAGACAACGAGAAAGCCTCCGGACTCAGTGGGACTGAGTCCGGGCCTTCATCGTGGCAATTTCGCAGGTAGCGGCCTTGCGGCGCTGGTCTTGCGAGAGTGCCCCCGGCAGGATTCGAACCTGCGCACACGGCTCCGGAGGCCCCGTGCGTCTCGGGTATTTCAGCAAGTCACCGGCCTGGTGGCGCTATTGCCTGTTCGGCCGGTCCACGAATGGGCCGCGAACCCGAACCTGTGCCGCGCGGTCTGGGACAACGGGCCTATAGCTTGATCATCTTGGCGTACGGGCTCAGGATCCGCTCGCGCGCCGAGCCGAAATCGACGAGCATCGCGATTCCGTCCTCGACGCCGATCACTCGGCCGAGTCCGTACACGTCGTGCGTGACCTGGTCACCCACCGCGAAGTGCTTTGGGGGTGGCGCGGTCGGGGCTTTGAAGGGGCTGCTCGGCAGATGGCGCTTCGGTGCGTCTGGCTTTGTCATTGCGTCCAGTATGCGCCCGCCGGGCTCCGATCGGACCGCCGTGCGCATCACTGTTCGGACCCGATCCCTGCGATGTCAGCCATGGATGTCAGGAGCCGGGCAGCACCAGGACCACTTCCTTCTTGCGCTCCTCCCGTGCGCGGGGCGTCCAGGCTCCCTTGGCGGCAGGAGGTGGCCAACCGCCGGATCGAGGATCTGCTGTGCGAGTACGAGTGAGCGTGCGTGAGGGGTGGTGGACTGCGAGCCCCTGGACCCGTTCAGGGGCCTTCGGCGTCGCGGGCTGCCCTGTGCCGATGGGTGAAGATCCTGTCCACGAACAGTCCACAGGGTCTGGCATGCGGCTGCTCACGGCGGCAGTTGGCTGCGTATACGCGAAGACCCCGGCATCAGCGTTCTCGCTGGTGGCGGGGGCTTGTGGCACTCCTTGCGAAGTGCCCCCGGCAGGATTCGAACCTGCGCACACGGCTCCGGACGGCATGGTCGGGGAGTGGGGGCGAACAGGGCCCTTCACCTGCGGAAACACCGCCCCATGGCCGTCTGCGTACGCGGCTCACACGCTCCTCAGAGGGCGCAACCGTCGCACCCGCCGCGCGTTAGCTGCGGGATCGCGTCCGTGCGGGCCTTCGATTCGTACTGCGCCGGCTTCCGCAGGGCGGCATGGACGCTCTGTTCCATCCGCTCGAAGTCGCCGTCCTCCTCCACGATGACACCGGGGTCGGGGGCGTCACGGCGGCGGGATCGCTCGATCAGCGCGCACAGCTCGGCCGGCCGCCGCCGGCGGGCGACGGCCGGCAGCAGATCCCTCTGGTACCTCCGCTTTTGCTGTTACACGGCACGGACAGGAACCCGATCGTCCGGTCAAACAAGATCCCTAAATTTCTCTTCAGCAGCCCCGCCACACCTGACCCGGTGAACTCGACCGAACAGACTCAACGCGGCATGCGACTCTCCTCCACCTCCTCACCCACGCTTCAGGAGTCGTTATGCGTTCCGCCCTCGCCCTCCGCACCTCGCTCGTCACGGCCGTCGCCGCCGGCATGCTCCTCGCCCCCGCTGCCACCGCGGCGTTCGCCGCCACGAGCCAGGCGCCGACCACGAGGTTCGCCGCCACCGGTGACAACAGCCGGTACGAGGGGCAGCCGGTGTACATCGGCGAGGGCCTGGTCGCGGTGCTGCGCAACAAGGCCGAGGGCCCCGAGGCCTGGATCCGCGCCGTCCCGAAGGACTGGAAGCAGGGCGACGAGTACCTGACCCGGGTGCTGTCCCTGCTGAACCGCAAGCAGACCACCGCCACGGTCGACGGCCACCGGCTGGAACTGCTGGGCGCCACGACGGCCAACCCGGTCCTGAAGGTCACCCACGCCGGCACCTCCCGGTCCTACCCGCTGCCCAAGGGTGAGGCCGTTCCCACCCCCACGTGCGTCTCGGACGTCAAGGAGGTCCAGGTGGGCGCCGGCATGATCGCCGACCTGACCATGTCCTCGAAGGGCCCGAAGGCGGTCGTGCACGGCTCCGCCCCGGGTGACACCTGGTCGGAGACCCTGGACCGTACGCACCCCAAGGGTGGGGACGCCTTCCACCTGCGCATCGTGAACCCGAGCGGCGCCAAGCCGGTCTTCGAGTGGAAGACCCAGGGCGGCGAGGGGGTCCCGGTCGGCAAGGCCTCCTTCCCCGCGCTCCCCAAGGGCTGCGAGCTCGGCTACGAGGTCGTCGAGGAGCAGTCGCCGGCGCCCGCGCCGAAGCCGTCCACCACGCCGGCCACCACCCCGACCGCCACCCCGGCCACCCCGGCCACCCCGAAGGTTCAGACCGCCGGTCAGACCAGGGTCGTCCCGCAGGGCCCGGTGGCCGCCGGCGCGGAGCTCCCCGTCGAGAGCGTGGCGGACTCCGACGACACCACCACGCTCGCCGCCGGTGCCGGACTGGTCGCGATCTGCGCCGCCTTGGGCGCGACCCTGCTGCGTCGCCGCCGCAACCACGGCTGACCGAACCGCTTCCCCCTGCCCACACGGCGGGTCGCCCATCGGCGGCCCGCCGTACCCGTTTCAGGAGTTCCCCATGGCCCGTACCGCCGTCCGTCCCGCCCTTCTTGCCGCCCGCGGCCCGGTCCTCGCCGTCGCCGTCGCCCTCTCCGCCCTGGCCGGCGCCACCGGCTGCGGGGCTCCGGCCGCCGGGAAGCCCGCGACCCCGGCGCCGTACGTCTCCCAGGCCTCCTCCGCCGCTGCGGCGATCCCGGCGCCTGCCGCGACAGCCTCCCCGCTGCCCGCCTCGGAGCCCGTCCGGGTGCGGATCCCCTCGGCAGGGGTGGACGCCTCCCCGGTCCTGGGGCTGGGACTGGCCGGCGACGGCACGGTCGAGGTGCCCTCCGTGGCGGACGGGGACAAGATCGGTTGGTACACGAAGGGCGTCACGCCCGGGGAAACCGGTCCCGCCGTACTGATCGGACACTTCGACACCGCGCGCGGCCCCGCCGTGCTCAAGGACGTCTCCAAGGTCCACACCGGTGACGAGATCACCGTCTCCCGCGCGGACGGCAGCACAGCCCTGTTCCGCGTCCGGGCATTGGAACAGGTGGACAAGAAGAACTTTCCGACCGCCAGGGTCTACGGCGACACCACCCGCCCCGAGCTGCGCGTCATCACCTGCGGCGGCGAAATCACCGAGGGCCACCGACCGGACAACATCATCCTGTACGCCGACCTCGTCAACTGACGCGCCAGGAGAATTAACTGACGCGCCAGGAGAATTCCCATCGGATCCGGGCGTGAGTGGTTGAGGTACAGGAAGTCCCGGTGAGAACGATCACGATCCGGTCGGCGCGAGCGCGCTGACCCGGCTCTCGTACTCGCGGCGGGCCTTGCCCTGAGCTGGGACTGCAGGGACTCCCTGGCCGCCATCGAGCGGCTGGCAGCGGTCGAGGAGCTGATGGTGGTGCACGGCTGCGGTGGCGGTGACGCGCAGGGTGTAGCCCTGGCCGCGCCGTACGCTGGAGTCGGGGTGGGGGTCGGTCAGATCTACGTCCTCGGCGGTCTCCAGGCCGGCCGCAGCGCCCGGCGCGTGGCTCACACGCTGCTCACACGGGATCAGTGCGCGACAACGACAAAGACCCGGACTCAGTGGGACTGAGTTCGGGTCTTCATGCTGGCACTTTCGCAGGTCAGCGGCCTTGCGGCGCTGGTCTCGCGTAAGTGCCCCCGGCAGGATTCGAACCTGCGCACACGGCTCCGGAGGCCGTTGCTCTATCCCCTGAGCTACGGGGGCGTGTCGTTCGCTGTGCGGCGACGGGTTGAACACTACCAGCTTCGGCGGGGTGATCAGAAACCGTTTCCGGGGGAGGGGGGAGCGGGTCGCTCGGACGGGGTGGAAGTGGCGAAAACCCGGACGCGGGAGCTTAGGCGGACCTACTCTCGAGTTGTGCCAGGCGCCACGGGTCGGGTGCTTGTTGTCGACGACAACAAGGTCATCCGGCAGCTGATCAAGGTCAATCTCGAGCTGGAGGGCTTCGAGGTAGTGACCGCGAGCGATGGTGCCGAGTGTCTGGACGTCGTGCACGACGTGGCCCCTGATGTGATCACGCTTGACGTCGTCATGCCCCGGCTCGACGGGTTCGGGGCCGCTGCGCGGCTCAAGGCCGATCCGCGGACCCGGCACCTGCCCGTCGCCATCGTGAGCGCGTGTACGCAGTACGAGGTCGAGGCGGGGATCGAGGCCGGGGTCGACGCGTTCGTCGCCAAGCCCTTCGAGCCGGCCGAGCTGGTACGGGTCGTGCGCCGGCTCATCGAGCGGCGGGACCGGAAAGAGCGGAAGGGTGCGCCTGCGGGTCGAGGGCGCGGTTGACCTCTTCTTCTGTTGTTCGTTCAGGTCCTCTGCCGGTCGTGGGGCGTGCGTCTTCCGGTGAGGCGCGCGGCGTTCGTCGTGCGGGCTGTTCACATGCCGAAACCATTCGCGTGGGGGCGGGGCTTCTCCCCTAGGCTGGGCTTGTGACCCCCGCCGACCTCACCCGTACCGTCGTACGCGCCGTGCGCTGCGCCGTGGAGGACGGGGAGCTGCCCGCCCGGGCTGCGGTGCCGGCGCGGGTCGTCGTCGAGCGGACCCGGCCCGGTGGGGTGGGGGAGTACGCCACTCCCGTCGCCTTCCAGGTCGGCAAGGCCGCCGGTGCGCCGCCCGCCGAGGTGGCGCGGCTGCTGGCCTCCCGCCTCGGGCGGGAACCGGGAATCGCCCGGGTCGAGGTCACCGGCGCGGGCTTTCTCAATTTCGTGCTGGCCGAGCGGTCCGCCCAGGATGTGGTCGGCGAGGTGCGTGACCGGGCGGGGCGCTACCCCGCCGCCCGGCCGCAGGTCGTGCCGGACGACGCTTCGCTGCGGGCCTTCGCCGTGCGGGCCGCCGTCCGGCGGATCGGCCGCGTTCACGACGGGCGCGAGGATCTCGGTGACGGGCTCGCCGTGGCGCCCGTCGCCCGGCGGGACGGGGATGTCGTTGCCGCGTACGGGGTGGGCGCCGTGCTGTGGGCCGTTCTGCGTGTGCCCGCGCAGGAAACGCCCTCCTTCGGAGCCTGGCTGCTCGTGCAGGACGAGTCCAGTGAGCTCTTCCGGGTGCGGTACGCCCACGACCGGGCCCGGGCGCTCCTGCGCAACGCCGCGTTGTTCGGCTTCGGGCCCGAGCCCGGCGCCGTCGGGCCCGAAGGCCAGGTGCTGGTACGGGTGCTCGGCGAGCACCCCCTCGTCCTCGAGGCCGCCGCGCACCACCGGGCGCCCGAGCGGCTCGTCCGGCACCTCGTCGAGCTGGCCGATGCGCTTCTCGACTTCCAGTACGGGGTGCTGCCCCACGGGGACGAGAAACCCTCGGCCGCCCACCGCGCCCGGCTCGCTCTTGCCGAAGCCGCCGGGACGGTGCTGGCCGGCGGCCTGGCCCTGCTCGGCATAGATGCCACCGAATGCCTGTGATCCGCGAAGAGAGATACCGATGAGCCGTTCCGCGCACCCCGCCGGCCCCCGCCACGCCGACGTCCTGCCCGAGGGCCACTACGGCCCGCCGCCCGCCGACCTGAACGCCCTCGACGAGAAGGTGTGGGCGCGGACCGTCGAGCGGAACGCCGACGGGGTCGTCACCGTCGGCGGTATCGAGGTCACCGAGCTCGCCGAGGAGTTCGGGACGCCCGCCTACTTCCTCGACGAGGACGACTTCCGGGCCCGCTGCCGGGCCTGGGCGCACGCCTTCGGCTCCGAGGCGGACGTGTTCTACGCGGGCAAGGCCTTCCTCTCCAAGGCCGTCGTGCGCTGGCTGAAGGAGGAGGGGCTCAACCTCGACGTGTGTTCGGGAGGGGAGCTCGCCACCGCCCTCGCCGCCGAGATGCCGGCCGGGCGCATCGCCTTCCACGGCAACAACAAGTCCGCCGCCGAGATCCGCCGGGCCATCGAGGCCGGGGTCGGCCGGATCGTCCTGGACTCCTTCCAGGAGATCGCCCGCGTCGCCCACATCGCCCGTGAGCTGGGCGTACGCCAGCCCGTGCAGATCCGCGTGACCGTCGGCGTCGAGGCGCACACCCACGAGTTCATCGCCACCGCGCACGAGGACCAGAAGTTCGGGATCGCCGTCGCCGACGGATCGGCCGCCGAGGCCGTGCGCCGCGCGCTCGGGCACGACAGCCTGGAGCTCCTCGGCGTCCACTCCCACATCGGCTCGCAGATCTTCGACATGGCCGGCTTCGAGGTGTCCGCCCGGCGCGTGGTGCAGCTGCTGGCCGCCGTACGCGACGAGCACGGCGTCGAGCTGCCCGAGATCGACCTCGGCGGCGGCCTCGGCATCGCCTACACCTCCGCCGACGACCCGCGCGAGCCCCACGAGATCGCCAAGGCCCTGAAGGAGATCGTCGCCCGCGAGTGCGAGGCCGCCGGCCTGCGCGCGCCGCGCATCTCCGTGGAGCCCGGCCGGGCCATCGTCGGGCCGACCGCGTTCACCCTCTACGAGGTCGGGACGATCAAGCCGCTGGAGGGGCTGCGGACGTACGTGTCCGTGGACGGCGGCATGTCCGACAACATCCGCACCGCCCTCTACGACGCCGAGTACGCGGTCACCCTGGTCTCGCGGACCTCGGACGCCGAGCCGATGCTCGTGCGCGTCGTCGGCAAGCACTGCGAGAGCGGCGACATCGTGGTCAAGGACGCCTACCTGCCCGCGGACCTGGCCCCGGGCGACCTGGTCGCCGTACCGGCCACCGGGGCGTACTGCCGCTCCATGGCCAGCAACTACAACCACGCGCTGCGCCCGCCCGTCGTCGCGGTCCGCGACGGGGCGGCCCGAGTGATCGTCCGGCGCGAGACGGAGGAAGATCTCCTGCGTCTCGACCTCGGATGATGAAATAGGCGTCTCACTCAATGGACCGAGGATGGAAACTTCTGTCCATTGAGTGAGACTGGTTCAGACCTGGCGTACACCCCCGTACGCCAGGTGCCGAAGGAAGATCGAAAGGCGTAGGTCGAATGATGCGTACGCGTCCGCTGAAGGTGGCGCTGCTGGGCTGTGGCGTGGTCGGCTCAGAGGTGGCGCGCATCATGACGACGCACGCCGACGATCTGACGGCCAGGATCGGCGCGCCCGTCGAACTGGCCGGCGTCGCGGTGCGCCGTCCCTCCAAGGTCCGCGAGGGCATCGACCCCGCCCTCGTCACCACCGACGCGACCGCCCTGCTCAAACGCGGCGACATCGACGTCGCCATCGAGGTCATCGGCGGCATCGAGCCGGCCCGCACCCTCATCACCACCGCGTTCGAGCACGGCATCTCCGTCGTCTCGGCGAACAAGGCGCTCCTCGCCCAGGACGGGGCCGCCCTGCACGCGGCGGCCGAGCAGGCCGGGCTGGACCTGTACTACGAGGCCGCCGTCGCCGGCGCCATCCCGCTGGTCCGCCCGCTGCGCGAGTCCCTCGCCGGCGACAAGATCAACCGGGTGATGGGCATCGTCAACGGCACGACGAACTTCATCCTCGACAAGATGGACGCCACCGGCGCGGGCTACCAGGAGGCGCTCGACGAGGCGACCGCCCTCGGCTACGCCGAGGCCGACCCGACCGCCGACGTCGAGGGCTACGACGCGGCCGCCAAGGCCGCGATCCTCGCGGGCATCGCCTTCCACACCCGCGTCCGCCTCGACGACGTCTACCGCGAGGGCATGACCGAGGTCAGCGCCGCCGACTTCGCCTCCGCCAAGCGCATGGGGTGCACCATCAAGCTCCTCGCGATCCTGGAGCGGGCCGCCGACGGCGAGTCCGTCACCGCGCGCGTGCACCCCGCGATGATCCCGCTCAGCCACCCGCTCGCCTCCGTCCGCGAGGCGTACAACGCCGTCTTCGTCGAGGCGGAGGCCGCCGGGCGGCTCATGTTCTACGGGCCCGGCGCGGGCGGTTCGCCGACCGCCTCGGCGGTCCTGGGCGACCTCGTCGCCGTCTGCCGCAACAAGCTCGCCGAGGCAACGGGGCCCGGCGAGTCGGCGTACACCCAGCTGCCGGTCAGCCCCATGGGCGACGTCGTCACCCGGTACCACATCAGCCTCGATGTGGCCGACAAGCCGGGTGTCCTCGCCCAGGTGGCGACCTGCTTCGCGGAGCACGGCGTCAGCATTGACACCGTCCGGCAGCAGGGAAAGGACGGCGAGGCCTCCCTCGTCGTCGTCACTCACCGCGCGCCCGACGCCGCCCTCTCCGGGACCGTCGAGGCGCTGCGGAAGCTGGACACCGTCCGCGGTGTCGCCAGCATCATGCGCGTTGAAGGGGAGTAAGGACCCATGAGCAGCAATCGCACCCACCAGTGGCGCGGCATCATCGAGGAGTACCGGGACCGCCTGCCGGTGACGGACTCGACGCCGGTGGTCACGCTCCGCGAGGGCGGCACTCCCCTCGTGCCCGCGCAGGTGCTCTCCGAGCGCACCGGCTGCGAGGTGCACCTCAAGGTCGAGGGCGCGAACCCCACGGGGTCCTTCAAGGACCGCGGCATGACCATGGCGATCACCCGGGCCAAGGAGGAGGGCGCCAAGGCGGTCATCTGCGCCTCCACCGGCAACACCTCGGCCTCGGCGGCCGCGTACGCGGTGCGCGCCGGGATGGTCTCGGCGGTCCTCGTGCCCCGCGGCAAGATCGCGCTCGGCAAGATGGGCCAGGCCCTCGTGCACGGCGCGAAGATCCTCCAGGTGGACGGCAACTTCGACGACTGCCTCGACCTCGCCCGCGCGCTGTCCGACAACTACCCGGTGGCGCTGGTCAATTCCGTCAACCCGGTGCGCATCGAGGGCCAGAAGACGGCTGCGTTCGAGATCGTGGACGCGCTCGGCGACGCCCCCGACGTCCATGTGCTGCCCGTCGGCAACGCCGGCAACATCACCGCGTACTGGCGGGGGTTCAAGGAGTACAAGGCCGACGGCCTGGCCTCCCGTACGCCCCGCGTGTGGGGCTTCCAGGCCGCCGGTTCCGCGCCCATCGTGCGCGGCGAGGTCGTCAAGGAGCCGCAGACGATCGCCACCGCGATCCGCATCGGCAACCCGGCCTCGTGGGAGTACGCGCTCGCTGCGCGCGACGAGTCGGGCGGCTTCATCGACGAGGTGACGGACCGCCAGATCCTCGCCGCCTACCGGCTGTTGGCCGCGCAGGAGGGCGTCTTCGTCGAGCCGGCCTCGGCCGCCTCCGTGGCCGGCCTGCTCAAGGCCGCCGAGCTGGGCCTGGTCGACCCCGGCCAGAAGATCGTGTGCACCGTCACCGGCAACGGCCTGAAGGACCCCGACTGGGCGGTCGCCGGGGCTCCGCAGCCGGTCACCGTTCCGGTGGACGCGGAGGCCGCGGCCGTCCGTCTCGGTCTGGTCTGACCTCGGCCCGAGGCCCCCTGAGGGGGTCACTGCCGGGTTCCGGAGCGATCCGGAACCCGGCGCCCGCGGGGGCGTACGCCGCCAAGAACCAGCAGAATTCGGGTCGAAGACCGCGACACGCATCGTGCGCCTCCCGTGCGCCCTATGTCGCGAGAGAACCTTCCTTCGATACGCTGTACTGACATCCGCCACCGCGCATATGACCGTGGTGCTGCCCAGGGGGCCTTCGGGTGTCGTACGTTCTCCAGTACATTCACAGCGAGCCAGCGAACATCTCGTCTCGCACAGTCACAAGGAGTGTCATCGGACGATGGCCGGTCCAGCGTTCCGCGCCGCCGCCGTACGGGTGCGCGTTCCCGCCAGCAGTGCCAACCTCGGCCCGGGCTTCGACGCCTTCGGCCTGGCCCTGGGACTCTACGACGACGTCGTCGTCCGGGTGGCCGACTCCGGCCTGAACATCGACATCGCCGGCGAGGGTGCCGAGACCCTGTCGCGCGACGAGAGCCACCTGCTCGTACGCTCCATGCGCACCGCCTTCGACCTGCTGGGCGGCCAGCCGCGCGGCCTCGAGGTCGTCTGCGCCAACCGCATCCCGCACGGCCGCGGCCTCGGCTCGTCCTCCGCCGCCATCTGCGCCGGCATCGTCGCCGCCCGCGCCGTGACCATAGGCGGCGAGGCCCGGCTCGACGACAAGGCCCTGCTGGAGCTGGCCACCGAGATCGAGGGCCACCCCGACAACGTCGCCGCCTGTCTGCTCGGCGGCTTCACCCTGGCCTGGATGGAGGGCGGAAGCGGCAAGGCGATCCGCATGGAGCCCTCCGATTCCATCGTTCCGGTGGTCTTCGTACCTTCCAAGCCCGTCCTGACGGAGACCGCGCGCGGCCTGCTGCCGCGCACCGTCCCGCACGTGGACGCGGCCGCCAACGCCGGCCGTGCGGCCCTGCTCGTCGAAGCCCTGACCAGGCGTCCCGAGTTGCTGCTGCCGGCCACCGAAGACCGGCTCCACCAGGAGTACCGGTCCCCGGCGATGCCCGAGAGCGTGGCACTCGTCAACCGACTGCGGGCGGACGGCATCCCCGCGGTCATCTCCGGCGCGGGACCCACGGTCCTCGCGCTGGCCGACAACGGCGCGGCCGACAAGGTCGCGCAGCTCGCCGGCGAGGGATGGGCGGCCAACCGGCTCGCCCTCGACGCCGCGGGCGCGAGCGTCCTTCCGCTGGCCACCCAGGGCGGCCAGTCCTAAGGGGCTCCAGCCGCCAGGGGCGGGCGGTCAGGGCAGGCCGCCCGCGCGGATGGCGCGATTGCCGGTGATTGAGAGGGGGAATATCTGTTGGATCCGGTAGTGTTACTCTCAAGTGTGCAGCCGAAGCCGCCATGGCTCGGCGCTCAGTGTCCCCATCAGGGACCACCTTTCTTCCGGGAGCCTCCCCGACTGCTTTGATCGCCGCCAGCAGTTTCGAGCACGCTCCGGAATCGGCGTGAACATCCCACGCTTCCAGCTCGGGGGCTTCTCGCCGGAACCACCCATGCATGTTTCTCTCCGCCGTACCTCTACCGGCGGACCACCGCCCCGGCTGCGGTCCACGACCCATCAGGACATGGACTGCCGTCGGACAGCACAACCGGTCGCCGAGCCAGACAGGCCGACGTCCGCTCCAGGGAAGGACCCTTCGTGAGCGACACCACCGATCTGATGGGCGCTGCCGACACCTCTGTCGACACCAGCGCCCCCGCCGCGGCCGCCGCGCCCAAGCGTCGCCGCTCCGGCACCGGCCTCGAGGGCATGGTCCTCGCCGAGCTGCAGCAGGTCGCGTCGGGCCTCGGTATCAGGGGCACCGCGCGGATGCGCAAGAGCCAGCTGATCGAGGTCATCAAGGAGGCGCAGGCGGGCGGCAGTGCCCCCAAGGCCGCGGCTCCCGCCGCGGACGCCGCCGAGGCCAAGCCGAAGCGCCGCGCCACCAGCAAGGCCCGCACGGGCGAGGCCGCCGCCGAGGCGCCCGCCGAGAAGGCGGCCGAGAAGGCCGCCGCGCCCGCCCAGATCGAGATCCCGGGCCAGCCGGCCGGCGCCGACGCCCCGGCCGCCGAGCGCCGCCGCCGCCGTGCCACGGCCCCCTCCGGCAGCCCGGAAACCGCGGCCCCCGCCGCCACCGTCGTGGTCGAGGCCAAGGCCGACACCGCCACCGCCCCCGCGCCCGCCGAGGTCAAGGCCGAGGCCGCCACCACCGTCTCCGCGCCCGCGCAGGCCGGCCAGGAGGAAGGCCGCGGCCGCCGCGACCGCCGCGACCGCGGGGAGCGCCAGCGTGACCGCCGCGAGCGCGGTACCAAGGCCGACGAGCAGGGCCAGGGCGCCCAGGGCGGCCAGGCCGGCCAGGGCGGCGGCCGTGGTGACCGCGACCGCCAGCAGGGCGGCCGCGGCCAGGGGCAGCAGGGCCAGCAGGGCCAGCAGGGCCGCCAGGACAGCGGTCCGCAGGACGACTTCGACGACGAGGGCGGCCGCCGGGGCCGTCGCGGCCGCTACCGCGACCGCCGGGGCCGTCGGGGCCGCGACGAGTTCGCCCCGGGCGAGCCGCAGGTCGCCGACGACGACGTCCTGATCCCCGTCGCGGGCATCCTCGACATCCTCGACAACTACGCGTTCATCCGGACCTCGGGCTACCTGCCCGGCCCCAACGACGTGTACGTCTCCCTCGCCCAGGTCCGCAAGGCGGGTCTGCGCAAGGGCGACCACATCACCGGTGCCGTGCGCCAGCCCAAGGACGGCGAGCGCCGCGAGAAGTTCAACGCGCTGGTGCGCCTGGACTCCGTCAACGGCATGGCGCCCGAATCGGGCCGCGGCCGACCGGAGTTCCAGAAGCTGACCCCGCTCTACCCGCAGGACCGGCTCCGCCTGGAGACCGACCCGGGCGTGCTGACGACGCGCATCATCGACCTGGTGTCGCCGATCGGCAAGGGCCAGCGCGGTCTGATCGTGGCCCCGCCGAAGACCGGCAAGACCATGATCATGCAGGCGATCGCCAACGCGATCACCACGAACAACCCCGAGTGCCACCTGATGGTCGTCCTCGTCGACGAGCGTCCGGAAGAGGTCACCGACATGCAGCGGTCGGTCAAGGGCGAGGTCATCTCCTCGACCTTCGACCGCCCGGCCGAGGACCACACCACGGTCGCCGAGCTGGCCATCGAGCGCGCCAAGCGCCTCGTCGAGCTGGGTCACGACGTGGTCGTCCTGCTGGACTCCATCACCCGTCTGGGCCGCGCGTACAACCTCGCGGCGCCCGCCTCCGGCCGCATCCTGTCCGGTGGTGTCGACTCGACCGCGCTGTACCCGCCGAAGCGCTTCTTCGGTGCCGCGCGCAACATCGAGGACGGCGGCTCGCTGACCATCCTGGCCACCGCGCTGGTCGACACCGGCTCGCGCATGGACGAGGTGATCTTCGAGGAGTTCAAGGGCACCGGCAACATGGAGCTCAAGCTCGACCGGAAGCTCGCCGACAAGCGCATCTTCCCGGCCGTCGACGTCGACCCGTCGGGCACGCGCAAGGAGGAGATCCTCCTCAACAGCGAGGAGCTCTCCATCGTCTGGAAGCTGCGCCGGGTGCTGCACGCGCTCGACTCGCAGCAGGCCATCGAGCTCCTGCTCGACAAGATGAAGCAGACGAAGTCGAACGCCGAGTTCCTGATGCAGATCGCCAAGACGACCCCGGCCGGCAAGAACGACGACTGACGTCCGACGTCCGGCGCCGTCGCACGGCACCCACCGGGACCGCCCCCACCGCAGCCGCGGCGGGGGCGGTCCCGCGTTTTCAGGCCGTACGGGGCCCGCCGCGGGCCCGGAGCGTGCGAGTTCCGCCACACCGGGCCGGGGGTGAACCGTGCCGTGGCCGGATGCGTCCTTCCGGGGAAAGCCCTGGCAGCGGCAGTGCGGGCGCCGGCTCGCGGTGCCCGGGGGTCCGTGCGGCTTACGGCACCCCCGGTCCGGAGGCGCTGCGGGCCCGTGGAACCCTGGAGGGCGTTCCTCCGTCTGTGTCAGGGGGGCGAGGGGGAGCGGGGGAGGTCGGGCCGGATGGCCGGAAACCGTATGTCCAGGACTGAGGAGAGCATGAGCGAGGACAGCAGGGGCGGCGGCGGGCGTGCCGAGGCCAGGCGCCGACGGAAGCCCGCGAAGAGCCGCAAGGCCCTGGCGATCGTCGCGTGGAGCGCGGCGGGCGTGGTCCTGCTCGGCGGGGCGGGCCTCGGCTGGTTCTACTTCAAGCTGAACGGGAACCTGAAGACGGTCGACATCGACGGCGCGCTCGGCAAGGACCGCCCGCAGAACGTGGACAACGGCTCGATGGACATCCTGGTCCTCGGCTCCGACTCCCGCGGCGGCGCCAATTCGGAGTACGGCCGTGACGACGGCGGCTCGGCCCGCTCCGACACGGCGATGATCATCCACCTGTACGACGGCCACAAGAAGGCCAGCGTCATCTCGATCCCGCGCGACACCATGGTCAGCCGGCCGCCGTGCACCCTGTCCAACGGCAAGACGGACAAGGGCCGCCAGCGCGAGCAGTTCAACGAGGCGTTCACCATCGGCGGGGCGGCCTGCGTGGTCAAGACCGTCGAGAAGATGTCGGGGATCCGCATGGACCACTACATCGAGGTCGACTTCACGGGCTTCAAGAAGATCATCGACAACCTCGGCGGCGTCGAGGTGACGACGACGAAGCCCATCAAGGACGGCTCCAGCCACCTCGACCTGCCCGCCGGCAAGAACCACCTCAACGGCGAGCAGTCCCTCGGCCTGGTCCGCACCCGCAAGAGCGTCGGCGACGGCAGCGACCTGGGCCGAATACAGCTCCAGCAGGCGTTCATGAAGGCCCTGATCAAGCAGGTCAAGGGCATCGGCATCTTCGACAACCCCAAGCGGCTGATGGACCTCGCCGACACCGGCACCAAGTCGCTGACCACGGACAAGTCGCTCGGCGACGTGAAGTCCCTGCTCGGCTTCGCCCAGAGCCTGCAGGGCATCGACGCCCAGAACATGCAGATGATCACCCTGCCGGTGGCCGCGGACCCGCTGGACCCCGACCGGGTCGTGCCGCTCACCAAGGAGTCCAAGATGGTCTGGGACGCCCTGCTGGCCGAGCAGCCGATCCCCGCCGAGGCCACGGCGAAGTCCGCCGGCGACAAGAGCTCGGCGGGCGAGATCGTCCGCTGAACCCCACCCCGCGGCGAAACGCCTGGTCACAGGTGTTCTGCCGGGGTCCGGAATAGATGCCCCACCCCGCTCGTTGAGGAGGGCGTTCCCGGAATTTTGTAAGGCAGCCCGGTCCTGGCAGACTGGTCTGTCGGCCCCGGTTCACGCAGTGCGCAATTCGGCTCCTGCGACCCGGTGCCCTCCCGAATCTAGGAGACACCTTGAAGCGCGATGTTCACCCCGAGTACGTCGAGACCGCGGTCAGCTGCACCTGCGGCGCGTCGTTCACCACCCGTAGCACCCTGACCGAGGGCACCATCCGTGCCGAGGTCTGCTCCGAGTGCCACCCGTTCTACACGGGCAAGCAGAAGATCCTCGACACCGGTGGCCGTGTCGCCCGCTTCGAGGCCCGCTTCGGCAAGGCTGCCGGCTCGAAGTAGCGAGCCCACGGCGCCGGACCCCGGCTGCACCCCGCTCACGCGGGGGCGGCCGGGCCGGCGCCTTTGTCGTCCCGCAGCCCTTTTTCGTACTTTTCACCCCAGGAGCCCCCGATGTTCGAGGCGGTCGAGGAACTGGTCGGCGAGCACGCCGACCTCGAGAAGAAGCTCGCCGACCCTTCGGTCTTCGCCGATCAGGCCAACGCGCGCAAGCTGAACAAGCGCTACGCGGAGCTGACCCCGATCATCGCGACCTACCGGGCCTGGAAGCAGTCCGCGGACGACATCGAGACCGCGAAGGAGTTCGCGGCCGACGACCCGGACTTCGCCGCCGAGGTCAAGGAGCTGAGCGCGCACCGCGAGGAGCTCACCGAGAAGCTCCGCCTGCTGCTCGTCCCGCGCGACCCCAGCGACGACAAGGACGTGCTCCTGGAGATCAAGGCGGGCGCGGGCGGCGACGAGTCCGCCCTGTTCGCCGGCGACCTGCTGCGCATGTACCTGCGCTACGCCGAGCGCGTGGGCTGGAAGACCGAGATCATCGACTCCACCGAGTCCGAGCTCGGCGGCTACAAGGACGTCCAGGTCTCCGTGCGCACCAAGGGCGGCAACGGCGCGACCGAGCCCGGCCAGGGCGTCTGGGCGCGCATGAAGTACGAGGGCGGCGTGCACCGCGTCCAGCGCGTGCCGGCCACCGAGTCCCAGGGCCGCATCCACACCTCCGCCGCCGGCGTGCTCGTCACCCCGGAGGCCGAGGAGGTCGAGGTCGAGATCAACCCCAACGACCTGCGCATCGACGTGTACCGCTCCTCGGGCCCCGGCGGCCAGTCCGTCAACACCACCGACTCGGCCGTGCGCATCACGCACCTGCCGACCGGTGTGGTCGCCTCCTGCCAGAACGAGAAGAGCCAGCTCCAGAACAAGGAGCAGGCCATGCGCATCCTGCGTTCGCGCCTGCTGGCCGCGGCCCAGGAAGCCGCCGAGCAGGAGGCCGCGGACGCCCGCCGCAGCCAGGTGCGCACCGTGGACCGCTCCGAGAAGATCCGTACGTACAACTTCCCGGAAAACCGGATCTCGGACCACCGGACCGGCTTCAAGGCGTACAACTTGGACCAGGTGCTCGACGGCGACCTCGACCCGGTCATCCAGGCGTGCGTCGACACGGACTCGGCCGCCAAGCTCGCGGCCGCGAACCAGAACTGACCTGACCCTCCCCCGTCACCCCCTCGTACGACAGCAGCCCGGAGGACCAGCGTGAACTTGCTGCTTGCCGAGGTGGCCCAGGCCACCCAGCGGCTGGCCGCCGCAGGCGTTCCCTCACCGCGTTTCGACGCGGAGGAGCTCGCGGCCTTCGTCCACGGCGTCAAGCGGGGGGAACTGCACCACGTCAAGGACGCGGACTTCGACGCCCGCTACTGGGAGGCCGTCGCCCGCCGCGAGGCGCGCGAGCCGCTCCAGCACATCACCGGCCGGGCCTTCTTCCGGTACCTGGAGCTCCAGGTCGGGCCCGGGGTGTTCGTGCCCCGGCCCGAGACCGAGTCGGTGGTGGACTGGGCCATACAGGCCGTCCGGGCGATGGACGTCGTCGAGCCGCTGATCGTCGACCTGTGCACCGGGTCCGGGGCGATCGCGCTGGCCATGGCGCAGGAGGTGCCGCGCTCGCGCGTGCACGCCGTCGAGCTGTCCGAGGACGCGCTGCGCTGGACCCGCAAGAACGCCGAGGGCTCGCGGGTCACCGTCCACCAGGGCGACGCGCTGGAGGCGCTGCCCGAGCTGGACGGCCAGGTCGACCTGGTGATCTCCAACCCGCCGTACATCCCGCTCACCGAGTGGGAGTACGTCGCCCCCGAGGCCCGCGACCACGACCCGGAGATGGCCCTGTTCTCCGGCGAGGACGGCCTCGACACCATCCGCGGCATCGAGCGCACCGCGCACCGGCTGCTGAGGCCCGGGGGCATCGTCGTCATCGAGCACGCCGACACCCAGGGCGGCCAGGTCCCGTGGATCTTCGCCGAGGAGCGGGGCTGGGCCGACGCCGCCGACCACCCCGACCTCAACAACCGCCCGCGCTTCGCCACGGCCCGCAAGGCCCTGCCGTGAGCGCCCCCCTTCCCGCCACCCACCTGCATCACGAGGAGGCCCGCTGATATGGCCCGGCGATACGACTGCAACGACGCGACGGACCGCAAGACGGGTCTGCGTGAAGCGGCATCCGCCGTCCGCCGCGGCGAACTCGTCGTGCTGCCGACCGACACGCTGTACGGGATCGGCGCGGACGCCTTCAGCGCCGAGGCGGTCGGCGACCTGCTCGCCGCCAAGGGGCGCGGCCGCAACATGCCCACCCCGGTGCTGATCGGCTCCCCGAACACCCTGCACGGACTGGTCACCGACTTCTCCGAGCAGGCGTGGGAGCTCGTCGACGCCTTCTGGCCGGGCGCGCTGACGCTCGTCGCCAAGCACCAGCCGTCGCTGGCCTGGGACCTGGGGGAGACCCGGGGCACCGTCGCCGTGCGCATGCCGCTGCACCCCGTCGCGATCGAGCTGCTGACCGAGGTCGGCCCGATGGCCGTGTCCTCGGCCAACCTGACCGGGCACCCGGCGCCCGAGGACTGCGACGCGGCGCGGGCGATGCTCGGCGACTCGGTGTCGGTGTACCTCGACGCCGGCCCGACCCCGGGGATCCAGCCGTCGTCGATCGTCGACGTCACCGGGAAGGTTCCCGTCCTGCTGCGTGAGGGGGCGCTGACCGCCGAGCAGCTGCGGGAGGTCGTACCCGACCTCGAGGTGGCCCCGTGAGCCCTCGGGGGCGTGGCATAGCGAGCGGGCCCCTTCCGGCCGGTGCCGGTGCCGGGGGCGGCGCTGCGGGCGGGGACGACACCTTCCGCATACTGCACGTCAGCACCGGCAACGTGTGCCGCTCGCCCATCACCGAGCGGCTGACCCGGCATGCGCTGGCGCGCCGGCTCGGGGACATACCGGCGAGCAGCCTGATCGTGGAGAGCGCGGGCACCTGGGGCCACGAGGGCGCGCCGATGGAGGCGAACGCGGCGGCCGTGCTCGCGGACTTCGGCGCGGATGCGTCGGGGTTCACCGGGCGGGAGCTGCTCGACGAGCACGTCATACGGGCCGACCTGGTGCTGACCGCCACCCGGGACCACCGGGCGCAGGTCATCTCGATGGGGCACTCGGCCGGGCTGCGGACGTTCACGCTGAAGGAGTTCACGCGGCTGGTGCGGGCGATAGATCCGGCCACGCTGCCGCCGTTGGACGACGGGGTGGCGGAGCGGGCCCGGGCGTTGGTGCGGGCCGCCGCCGCCTTGCGGGGGTGGTTGTTGGCGCCCTCGCCGGATGCGGATGAGGTCCACGATCCGTACGGTGCGCCGATCACGTTCTTCCGGTCGATCGGCGACGAGATCAGCCAGGCGCTGGATCCGGTGGTCACGGCCCTGACGGGCTGCGCGGGCCCGAGCCGCTGACACTGCCGCTGCGCGGAGCCTCCTCCCCGCCCCGCCCTTTCTCCGTATCCCGGGGCTCCGCCCCGGACCCCGTTCGCCTCAAACGCCGGCGGGGCTGGGGGCGCCTCGAGCGCCGGCGGGGCTGGGGGCGCCTCGAGCGCCGGCGGGGCTGGGGGCGCCTCGCGCGCCGGCGGGGCTGGGATGGCGGGGCTCGGCTTTGCATCGTCGGGCGGGACGGGTGGGGGCGGCCTACAGTGGCTGGTACCGGTTGACCCACTGCGCGGGAGTCGTGCCATGAGCGTCACCACCCAGGCCCCGGACGTCCTGCGCCGACAGGATCCGCAGATGGCCGACGTGCTCGCCGGGGAGGCGCAGCGGCAGGTCAGCTCGCTGCAGCTCATCGCCGCCGAGAACTTCACCTCGCCCGCCGTCCTGGCGGCCCTCGGCTCCACCCTCGCGAACAAGTACGCCGAGGGCTATCCGGGCCGCCGGTACCACGGCGGCTGCGAGTACGCCGACCTCGCCGAGCAGACCGCCGTGGAGCGGGCCCGGGCGCTGTTCGGGGTCGAGCACGCCAACGTGCAGCCGCACTCCGGTTCGGCGGCCGTCCTGGCCGCGTACGCCGCGCTGCTGCGGCCCGGGGACACGGTGCTGGCGATGGGGCTGGCGTACGGCGGGCACCTCACGCACGGCTCGCCGGCCAACTTCTCCGGCCGCTGGTTCGATTTCGTGGGCTACGGGGTCGACGCCGAGACGGGCCTGATCGACTACCGGCAGGTGCAGCAGCTGGCGCGTTCCCACCGGCCCAAGGCGATCGTGTGCGGGTCGATCTCCTATCCGCGGCACCCGGAGTACTCGGTGTTCCGGGAGATCGCCGACGAGGTGGGGGCGTACCTCATCGCGGATGCCGCACACCCGATCGGGCTCGTCGCGGGCGGGGTCGCACCCAGTCCGGTCCCGTACGCCGACGTGGTCTGCGCGACGACCCACAAGGTGCTGCGCGGTCCGCGCGGCGGCATGGTGCTGTGCGGTGCGGAGTTCGCCGAGCGGATCGACCGGGCGGTGTTCCCGTTCACGCAGGGCGGCGCGCAGATGCACACCATCGCCGCGAAGGCGGTGGCCTTCGGCGAGGCCGCCCGGCCGGCGTTCACCACGTACGCCCATCGGGTGGTCGCCAATGCGCGGGTGCTGGCGGACGCGCTGGCCGCGCAGGGGTTCGCCGTGACGACCGGCGGGACGGACACCCACCTGATCACCGCCGACCCGGCGCCGCTCGGCATCGACGGCCCCACGGCCCGCGGCCGGCTCGCCGCTGCGGGGATCGTGCTGGACACCTGCGCGCTGCCGTACGGGGACCAGCGGGGCATCCGGCTCGGCACGGCAGCGGTGACCACCCAGGGCATGCGGGAGCCGGAGATGATCCGCATCGCGGCCCTGTTCGCCTCCGCGCTGCAGGGGGAAGCGGGGCGGACCCGTGCGGACGCCGCCGAGCTGGCGCGGGCCTTTCCCCCGTATCCGGATTAAGGGGGGCAAACAGGGCGTACCGCAACCGTTCAAGGGGCCCCTCGCGTCCTCGGTCAGGGGGACATCGCAGCTAATGTGTGGGGCTGAGATGGCCGGCGATACATCTGGGGCAGCCCGTGCGTGAATATCTGCTGACGCTTTGCGTCACGGTCGCGGTGACCTACCTGCTGACCGGACCGGTGCGGAAGTTCGCGATCGCGGCCGGCGCGATGCCGGAGATCCGTGCCCGCGACGTGCACCGCGAGCCCACTCCGCGGCTCGGCGGCATCGCCATGTTCGGCGGGCTGTGCGCGGGGCTGCTGGTCGCCGACCACCTGAAGAACCTCAACGGCGTCTTCGAGCTGTCGAACGAACCGCGGGCCCTGCTCTCGGGGGCCGCCCTGATCTGGCTGATCGGCGTCCTCGACGACAAGTTCGAGATCGACGCACTGATCAAGCTCGGCGCACAGATGATCGCCGCCGGTGTGATGGTCATGCAGGGCCTGACCGTGCTGTGGATCCCCGTCCCGGGCATCGGGACGGTCGCGCTCACCCAGTGGCAGGGCAACCTGCTCACCGTGGCCCTGGTGGTGATCACCATCAACGCGGTGAACTTCGTCGACGGCCTCGACGGCCTGGCCGCCGGCATGGTCTGCATCGCCGCCGCGGCGTTCTTCCTGTACGCCTACCGCATCTGGTACGGCTACGGCATCGAGCCGGCCGCGCCCGCGACCCTGTTCGCCGCGATCCTGATGGGCATGTGCCTGGGCTTCCTGCCGCACAACATGCATCCCGCCCGGATCTTCATGGGCGACTCCGGCTCGATGCTCATCGGCCTGGTCCTCGCCGCGGGCGCCATCTCGATCACCGGGCAGGTCGACCCGGACACCATGGCCCTCTTCGCCGGCGGTGAGCGCAATGCGACGCACGCGATGCTCCCGGTCTTCATCCCGCTCCTGCTGCCGTTGACGATCATCGCCATCCCGATGGCCGACCTGGTCCTGGCCATCGTGCGGCGCACCTGGAAGGGCCAGTCGCCGTTCGCGGCGGACCGCGGGCACCTGCACCACCGGCTGCTGGAACTCGGCCATTCGCACAGCCGGGCCGTGCTGATCATGTACTTCTGGTCGGGGCTGATCGCCTTCGGTGCTGTGGCGTATTCGGTGCACTCCGCCTCGATGTGGATCGTGTTGGCGATCGCCCTGCTGAGCGCCGTGGGCCTGGTCCTGCTGCTCCTGCCGCGCTTCACGCCGCGTGCTCCGCGCTGGGCGGAGTTCCTGGTCCCGCCGCGCTACCGGCACGCCGAGCGGGCCGCGGAGGCCGCCGCGCACGACGCCTCGGGCCGCGAGCCGGAACCCGCGAGGCCCGTCACGGTCGGTGTCTCCGGCGTCAACGGAGCGACCGCCGTGGGCCCCCGTTCGCGCTTCCCCGACCGGCGTAAGGCGGAATCGGCACGCTGACGGCGGCGGTGCATGTCGGACATGCCGTCCCTTTAGCACACGAGATGCCGACGTGTCCTGCACACACGGGCGGGTTAGCTCTCATGTGTGACAGTGAGCACACCCCGCAGGTAAAGCTCTCATCAAATAGTTTGTGATACCGTTCACTAGACCCGGCGACAGAGCCGAAGGACCGTAGTGCGACGGTCCATTGGCCCGAGGTTCCCTCTCGGACCGGGCTTACGCTCGTCCCGTACGAGTCCCCGTACGAGTCCGTGCCCCCACCACCACGCGGAGCCAAGCGCCATGCGGTCTGATGACGCCCGATCCCTGCTGCCCATCGTCGTGCCCACTGCTGCCGCCGGCGCCGTCGCCGCGGTCATCAGCGGTGTGCTCGCGGGCGGCAAGGGCGCGATCGGCGCCGCCGTCGCCACGCTCATCGTGATCGTGTTCATGGGTCTCGGGCTCTTCGTGCTCCAGCGCACCGCCAAGTCCCTGCCGCAGCTGTTTCAAGCCATGGGGCTGATGCTCTACACGGCACAGCTGCTGCTGCTTTTCATCTTCGTCGCCGTGTTCAAGAACACGACGCTGTTCAACCCCAAGGCCTTCGCGATCACGCTCGTCGCCACCACCCTCGTGTGGATCGGCGCACAGACGCGTACTCACATGAAGGCCAAGATCCTGTATGTCGAACCGGACTCGACGAAGGGCGACAAGCCCGAAAATCCGGGGCCGAAGTCGTGAGGGGTAGGGCCGGGATAAGTGCGCGTTCGAGATGCTGCTATCGTCCGGTTCCAACTGCGGCATTGCGGGCGCGGGCATCTGAGCTGACGCCTGTTCCATCGCGAGGCTCGATGCCTGATCGCCGCCCCCACACCCGTTACACCAGTCCAGTGCCGAACCGCGGCCGTACGCCGCGCCGACACGATGAGGTTGCCGTACCTATGCGCCACGCTGAAGGAGCCCGCGGTGAGTGCTGACCCGACGCAGGTCCTCGCTTTCGAGACCGACTGTCACATCTTCGACGGATGTGGCTTCCCCGGTCCGGGCCTGCACTCGTTCCTCTTCGAGCCGCTGTGGGGCGAAGCCGGCCTGACGAGCCCGTACTTCAACAAGCCGATGCTGCTGGCCCTCCTGGGCTCGATCATCATCGTGGCCTTCTTCTGGGCCGCCTTCGGCAAGCCGAAGGTCGTGCCCGGCAAGCTGCAGATGGTCGGCGAGGCCGGCTACGACTTCGTTCGCCGCGGCATCGTCTACGAGACGCTCGGCAAGAAGGAGGGCGAGAAGTACGTCCCCTTCATGGTCTCGCTGTTCTTCTTCGTGTGGATCCTGAACGTCTGGTCGATCGTCCCCGTGGCCCAGTTCCCGGTGACCGCGATCATCGCGTACCCGGCGATCCTGGCCGCGATCGTGTACTTCATCTGGATGTCGGTGACGTTCAAGCGCCACGGCTTCGTCGGCGGTCTGAAGAACCTGACCGGCTACGACAAGTCGCTCGGCCCGGTGCTCCCGCTGGTCATGGTCATCGAGTTCTTCTCGAACGTCCTGGTGCGCCCGTTCACCCACGCGGTCCGACTCTTCGCGAACATGTTCGCCGGTCACACGCTGCTGCTGCTCTTCACGATCGCCAGCTGGTACCTGCTGAACGGGATCGGCATCGCCTACGCCGGCGTCTCGTTCGTCATGGTCATCGTGATGACCGCCTTCGAGCTCTTCATCCAGGCTGTCCAGGCGTACGTCTTCGTCCTCCTGGCCTGCAGCTTCATCCAGGGCGCGCTCGCCGAGCACCACTGAGCCAGACCGCCCACCCCCATCCCCCTGTCGTCCGGTGGCCAACCCCCACCGGTCCGTGAAAGAGAAGGAAGAACTGGCATGTCCCAGATCCTTGCTGCCGCCGAAGGCGTCACCGGTTCCCTCAGCTCCATCGGTTACGGCCTCGCGGCCATCGGCCCGGGCGTCGGCGTCGGCATCATCTTCGGTAACGGTACGCAGGCCCTCGCCCGCCAGCCCGAGGCTGCCGGTCTGATCCGCGCCAACCAGATCCTCGGCTTCGCCTTCTGTGAGGCGCTCGCCCTCATCGGTCTGGTCATGCCGTTCGTCTACTAAGACGAGCCGACCACTAGTCCGATTAGACGAAAGGCACTGATGTGAACCTCCTGGTTCTCGCGGCCGAGACGGAAAACCCGCTCGTCCCGCCGATCCCCGAGCTCGTCATCGGTCTGATCGCCTTCGTCATCGTCTTCGGTTTCCTCGCGAAGAAGCTCCTCCCGAACATCAACAAGGTTCTGGACGAGCGCCGTGAGCAGATCGAGGGCGGTATCGAGAAGGCTGAGGCCGCTCAGACCGAGGCTCAGAGCGTGCTGGAGCAGTACAAGGCCCAGCTCGCCGAGGCCCGGCACGAGGCCGCGCGTCTGCGCCAGGAAGCGCTGGAGCAGGGCACTGCGCTCAAGGAAGAACTGCGCGCAGAGGGCCAGCGGCAGCGTGAGGAGATCATCGCTGCCGGCCACGCCCAGATCGCTGCCGACCGCAAGGCGGCTTCCCAGGCGCTGCGCCAGGACGTGGGCAAGCTCGCCACCGACCTGGCCGGCAAGCTCGTCGGCGAGTCCCTCGAGGACGTCGCGCGCCAGAGCCGCACCATCGACCGCTTCCTCAGCGAGCTTGAGGAGAAGGCCGAGGCGGCCCGATGAACGGAGCGAGCCGCGAGGCACTGGCCTCCACGCGCGAGCGCCTCGACGCGCTGACGGACAACACGTCCGTCGACGCGGCGAAGCTCGCCGGTGAGCTGGCTGCCGTCACCGCGCTGCTCGACCGTGAGGTCTCGCTGCGCCGGGTCCTCACCGACCCGGCGCAGCCCGCCGAGGCCAAGGCCGAGCTGGCGCAGCGCCTGCTGGGCGGCCAGGTCGCCGGGGAGACCCTCGACCTGGTGGCGGGCATGGTCCGGTCCCGCTGGTCGCAGTCCCGCGACCTGGTGGACGCCCTGGAGGAGCTGGCGGACACCGCCGACCTCACGGCGGCCCAGCAGAGCGGTGCTCTCGACAGCGTCGAGGACGAGGTCTTCCGGTTCGGCCGGATCCTCGCCACCAGCACCGAGCTGCGCGCCGCGCTGACCGACCGGAAGGCTTCCGCCTCCGCCAAGGGCGCGCTGGTGCACAGCCTGCTCGACGGCAAGGCCGACGCCGCCACCGAGCGCCTGATCACGCGTCTCGTCACGCACCCGCGGGGACGTAGCCTGGAAGGGGGCCTCGAGGCCCTGTCCAAGCTCGCCGCGGAGCGCCGCAACCGCATGGTCGCCACCGTGACCACCGCGGTTCCGCTCAGCGACGCGCAGCGCGCGCGCCTGGGCGCGGTGCTGGCCAAGCTGTACGGCCGCGAGATGCACCTGAACCTGGACGTGGACCCCGAGGTCCTCGGCGGGATCGTGGTGCGGGTCGGCGACGAGGTCATCGACGGCAGCATCGCGGAGCGCCTCTCCGAGGCGTCCCGCCGCATGGCCGGCTGACCGGCCGGCAACAGAACAAAGCATTCCTAGCGGCCCGGTTGGGCCGTGCAGAACTTGCAGAAGATTCCTGGGGGTCACCCCCAGACCCCTAAGAAGCTTCAGGCCCAACAAGGAGAGCAGGGAACCCAGATGGCGGAGCTCACGATCCGGCCGGAGGAGATCCGGGACGCACTGGAGAACTTCGTCCAGTCGTACAAGCCGGACGCGGCCTCGCGCGAGGAGGTCGGCACGGTCAGCCTTGCCGGCGACGGCATCGCGAAGGTGGAGGGCCTGCCCTCCGCCATGGCGAACGAGCTGCTGAAGTTCGAGGACGGCACCCTCGGCCTCGCCCTCAACCTCGAGGAGCGCGAGATCGGTGCGATCGTCCTCGGCGAGTTCAGCGGCATCGAGGAGGGCCAGTCGGTGCAGCGCACCGGCGAAGTCCTCTCCGTCGGCGTCGGCGAGGGCTACCTCGGCCGCGTTGTCGACCCGCTCGGCAACCCGATCGACGGTCTCGGCGAGATCGCGACCGAAGGCCGCCGCGCCCTCGAGCTGCAGGCCCCCGGCGTCATGGTCCGCAAGTCGGTCCACGAGCCCATGCAGACCGGCTACAAGGCCGTCGACGCGATGGTGCCGATCGGCCGCGGCCAGCGTCAGCTGATCATTGGTGACCGTCAGACCGGCAAGACCGCTCTGGCCGTCGACACGATCATCAACCAGCGCGACAACTGGCGCTCGGGCGACGTGAACAAGCAGGTCCGCTGCATCTACGTCGCCATCGGCCAGAAGGGCTCGACCATCGCGTCGGTCCGCGGCGCCCTCGAAGAGGCCGGCGCGCTCGAGTACACGACGATCGTCGCCGCCCCGGCGTCCGACCCGGCCGGCTTCAAGTACCTGGCGCCGTACACCGGTTCTGCCATCGGCCAGCACTGGATGTACGCCGGCAAGCACGTCCTGATCATCTTCGACGACCTGTCGAAGCAGGCCGACGCCTACCGCGCCGTGTCGCTGCTGCTGCGCCGCCCGCCGGGCCGCGAGGCCTACCCGGGTGACGTCTTCTACCTGCACTCGCGTCTGCTGGAGCGCTGCGCCAAGCTCTCCGACGACATGGGCGCCGGCTCGATGACCGGTCTGCCGATCGTCGAGACCAAGGCCAACGACGTCTCGGCGTTCATCCCGACCAACGTCATCTCCATCACCGACGGCCAGTGCTTCCTGGAGTCCGACCTGTTCAACGCCGGCCAGCGTCCGGCCCTGAACGTCGGTATCTCGGTCTCCCGCGTCGGTGGTTCCGCGCAGCACAAGGCCATGAAGCAGGTCTCCGGCCGTCTGCGCGTCGACCTGGCCCAGTACCGCGAGCTGGAGGCGTTCGCCGCCTTCGGTTCCGACCTGGACGCCGCGTCGAAGGCCTCGCTGGAGCGCGGCAAGCGCATGACCGAGCTGCTGAAG
This sequence comes from Streptomyces sp. NPDC046876, assembly GCF_040645035.1. NCBI lineage: Bacteria > Bacillati > Actinomycetota > Actinomycetes > Kitasatosporales > Streptomycetaceae > Streptomyces > Streptomyces sp. NPDC046876. The sequence goes on from NZ_JBEYXK010000013.1 coordinate 107,255, forward strand.
CAGGGCCAGTACCAGCCCATGCCGGTCGAGGAGCAGGTCGTCTCCGTCTGGGCCGGCACCACCGGCAAGATGGACGACGTCCCGGTCGCCGACATCCGCCGCTTCGAGTCGGAGCTGCTGGAGCACCTGCGCCGCGAGCGCAAGGACCTCCTCACCTCGATCGCCGAGGGCGGCAAGATGTCCGACGACACCCTGACCGCGATCGCTGACGCCATCGCCGGCTTCAAGCGGCAGTTCGAGACCTCGGACGGCAAGCTTCTGGGCGAGGACGCACCGGCCGTCAACGTCTCCAAGTGACGACGGAAGGGACCTGACTCATGGGAGCGCAGCTCCGGGTCTACAAGCGTCGCATCCGTGCCATCACGGCGACCAAGAAGATCACCAAGGCGATGGAGATGATCTCCGCCTCGCGCATCGTCAAGGCGCAGCGCAAGGTGGCGGCGTCCATGCCGTACGCGACCGAGCTCACCCGTGCGGTGACGGCGGTGGCGACCGGTTCGAACACCAAGCACGCCCTGACCACCGAGGTCGAGGCGCCGACCCGCGCCGCGGTCCTGCTCATCACGAGCGACCGCGGTCTGGCCGGCGGCTACTCCTCGAACGCCATCAAGCAGGCCGACCGGCTCACCGAGCGGCTGCGCAGCGAGGGCAAGGAGGTCGACACGTACATCGTCGGCCGCAAGGGTGTCGCGTACTTCGGGTTCCGTGAGCGCAAGGTCACGGACTCGTGGACCGGCTTCACCGACAGGCCGGAATACGCCGACGCCAAGCGCGTCGCGGCGCCGCTGATCGAGGCCATCCAGACGGAGACGGCCGAGGGTGGCGTCGACGAGCTGCACATCGTCTTCACGGAATTCGTGTCGATGATGACGCAGAACGCGGTGGACAGCCGGATGCTGCCGCTCAGCCTCGAGCAGGCTGCGGAGGAGACCGGCGCGAAGGGCGAGATCCTTCCGCTGTTCGACTTCGAGCCGTCGGCGGAGGACGTCCTCGACGCCCTGCTGCCGCGCTACGTCGAGAGCCGCATCTACAACGCGCTGCTGCAGTCGGCTGCCTCCGAGCACGCCGCCCGCCGCCGTGCGATGAAGTCGGCCACCGACAACGCCGGTGAGCTCATCAAGAGCCTCTCCCGGCTTGCCAACGCGGCCCGCCAGGCCGAAATCACCCAGGAAATCAGCGAGATCGTCGGTGGCGCGAGCGCCATGGCCGACGCGACCGCGGGGAGTGACAAGTAATGACGACCTCTGTTGAGACGGCCGCCGCCACGGGCCGCGTCGCCCGGGTCATCGGCCCGGTCGTCGACGTGGAGTTCCCCGTCGACGCGATGCCCGACATCTACAACGCGCTGACCGTCCAGGTCGCCGACCCGGCCGAGGAGGGCGCGCTCAAGACGCTGACCCTCGAGGTCGCCCAGCACCTGGGTGACGGCATGGTCCGCACGATCTCGATGCAGCCCACCGACGGTCTGGTCCGCCAGGCTCCGGTGACCGACACGGGTTCGGGCATCACCGTCCCGGTCGGCGACTTCACCAAGGGCAAGGTGTTCAACACCCTGGGTGAGGTGCTCAACTACCCGGAGGCCAACTCCGAGGTGACCGAGCGCTGGGCGATCCACCGCAAGGCCCCGAACTTCGACGAGCTCGAGTCGAAGACCGAGATGTTCGAGACCGGCGTCAAGGTCATCGACCTCCTCACCCCGTACGTCAAGGGTGGAAAGATCGGTCTGTTCGGTGGTGCCGGTGTCGGCAAGACCGTTCTGATCCAGGAAATGATCTACCGCGTCGCCAACAACCACGACGGTGTGTCGGTGTTCGCGGGCGTCGGTGAGCGTACCCGTGAGGGCAACGACCTCATCGAGGAGATGTCGGACTCCGGCGTTCTGGACAAGACCGCGCTGGTCTTCGGCCAGATGGACGAGCCCCCGGGCACCCGTCTGCGCGTCGCCCTGGCCGGTCTGACCATGGCGGAGTACTTCCGCGATGTTCAGAAGCAGGACGTTCTGTTCTTCATCGACAACATCTTCCGGTACACCCAGGCCGGTTCCGAGGTGTCGACCCTGCTCGGCCGCATGCCCTCCGCGGTGGGTTACCAGCCGAACCTGGCCGACGAGATGGGTCTCCTCCAGGAGCGCATCACCTCGACCCGTGGTCACTCGATCACCTCCATGCAGGCGATCTACGTCCCCGCCGACGACCTCACCGACCCGGCGCCGGCGACCACCTTCGCCCACCTCGACGCGACGACGGTTCTGTCCCGTCCGATCTCCGAGAAGGGCATCTACCCGGCCGTGGACCCGCTGGACTCCACGTCCCGGATCCTGGACCCCCGCTACATCGCGGCGGACCACTACAACGCGGCCATGCGCGTCAAGGGGATCCTGCAGAAGTACAAGGACCTCCAGGACATCATCGCCATCCTCGGTATCGACGAGCTGGGCGAGGAGGACAAGCTCGTCGTCCACCGTGCCCGCCGTGTCGAGCGCTTCCTGTCGCAGAACACCCACGTCGCCAAGCAGTTCACCGGCGTGGACGGTTCGGACGTTCCGCTCGACGAGTCGATCGCCGCGTTCAACGCGATCTGCGACGGTGAGTACGACCACTTCCCCGAGCAGGCGTTCTTCATGTGCGGTGGCCTCGAGGACCTGAAGGCCAACGCCAAGGAGCTGGGCGTCTCCTGATCCGGCGCGCTCCTCGCGGAGCGCATCCGGTTCGCAGGTCTCCCAAGGAGAGGGGCGGGTGTGTCCCGTCCCTCTCCCCACGCCCATTAGAATTTGACCCAACACCCGGCTGACCCGCCGGGTGGTGACCCGAGGAGCCACCTTGGCTGCTGAGCTGCACGTCGAGCTGGTCGCGGCGGACCGCAATGTCTGGTCCGGCGAGGCCACCCTGGTCGTCGCCCGCACCACGTCCGGCGACATCGGCGTCATGCCCGGTCACCAGCCGCTTCTCGGTGTGCTGGAATCGGGCCCGGTGACCATCCGTACCAGCGAGGGCGGCACGGTCGTCGCCGCGGTGCACGGCGGATTCATCTCGTTCGCGGACAACAAGCTGTCCCTGCTGGCCGAGATCGCCGAGCTCGCGGACGAGATCGACGTCCAGCGGGCGGAGCGGGCACTGGAGCGCGCGAAGACGGAGGCCGATGCGGCCGCCGAGCGTCGCGCGGATGTCCGGCTGCGCGCGGTCGCGGGGCACTGAGCCCCGTACCGAACAGGTTTGAAACCTCAGCCGCGGTCCGTTCCGGAATTTCCCGGGACGGGTCGCGGCTGAGGCGATGTAGGTCCGTCACCGGACTCGTCCGGTGACGGTCACAGTCGTATGCGGTATGTCGATGAGCGAGGAGGTCGGTGAAGATGCTCCTCGCTCTGCTTGTGAGCGGCCTGGTCGTAGCCCTGGTGGTGATCGGGCTGTTCGTGTTCGGCCTGCGCCGCAGACTCATCCAGCGCTCCGGCGGCACCTTCGACTGCAGCCTGCGCTGGGGCGTCTCCGAGGAGCCCGACGCCTCCGGCAAGGGCTGGGTGTACGGGGTCGCCCGCTACAGCGGTGACCGCATCGAGTGGTTCCGCGTCTTCTCGTACTCGCACCGGCCGCGCCGGCTGCTGGAGCGCGCCTCGATCGAGGTGGTCGCCCGCCGCGCCCCGGAGGGCGAGGAGGAGCTGGCGCTGCTGTCCGACGCCGTCGTGCTCGGCTGTCTCCACCAGGGGACCCGCTTGGAGCTGGCGATGAGCGAGGACGCGCTGACCGGGTTCCTGGCGTGGCTGGAGGCGGCGCCGCCCGGCCAGAGGGTGAACGTGGCCTGAGGGCCGTGGCCCGGCCCGTGGCCGGGGCCGTACGGATGTGAGAAGCCGGGGAGGCGGGGGGCGGACCCCGGCTCCCCGGCTTCGTCGTTCACCGGTTCAGTGCGTGGGGGTCACTGGAGTCCGGTGTGGATCGCGTTCGCGAGCTCGCCGTTCGCGGTGTCCCCGCTGAATTCCCAGAAGAAGGCTCCCCTGAGACCCTGGTTCTTGGTCCAGGTCATCTTGCCGGCGATGGTCGCGGGGGTGTCGTAGCTCCACCAGTTGCTGCCGCACCTGCCGTACGCGGTGCCGGCGATCGTGGCGGTGGCCGGGCAGCTGCCCTTCAGCACCTTGTAGTCCTCGATGCCCTGCTCGTACGTGCCCGGCGCCGGGCCGGTGGCGGTGCCGCCGGGGGCGTCCTGGGTGACGCCGGTCCAGCCGCGGCCGTAGAAGCCGATGCCCAGGTTGAGCTTGGACGCGGCGATGCCCTTGCCCTTGAGCTTGGTGATGGCGGCCTCGGAGTTGAATCCGGCGATCGGGATGCCCGCGTAGGAGGTGAGCGGGGAGTGCGGGGCGGTGGGGCCCTTGGCGTCCCAGGCGCCGAAGAAGTCGTAGGTCATGACGTTGTAGAAGTCGACGTACTGGGCGGCCCCGGCGTAGTCGGCGAGGTCGAGCTTGCCGCCGTTGGAGCCGTCGGCCGAGATGGCGGCGGTGACGAGGTTGCTGCTGCCGAACTTGGTGCGCAGCGCGGACAGCAGGTTCTTCAGGGAGGCGGCGCCGCTGGTGTCGCAGGACAGTCCGCAGGCGTTCGGGTACTCCCAGTCGATGTCGATGCCGTCGAAGACGTCGGCCCAGCGCGGGTCCTCGACCAGGCTGTAGCAGGAGTCGGCGAAGGCGGCCGGGTTGGCGGCGGCCTGGCCGAAGCCGCCGGACCAGGTCCAGCCGCCGAAGGACCACAGGACCTTGAGGTTCGGGTACTGGGCCTTGAGCTTGCGCAGCTGGTTGAAGTTGCCGCGCAGCGGCTGGTCCCAGGTGTCGGCCTTGCCGTCGACGCTCTGGTCGGCGGTGTAGGCCTTGTCGTAGTCGGCGTAGGCGTCGCCGACGGTGCACTTGCCGCCCTGGACGTTGCCGAAGGCGTAGTTGATGTGGGTGATCTTCGCCGCGGAGCCGGAGGTGACCAGGTTCTTCACGTGGTAGTTGCGCTGGTAGACGCCCCAGTCGGTGAAGTAGCCGAGTTTGACCTTGCCGCCCGGGTCCGGGGGAGTGGTGCCGCCGCCGGCCGTGGTGACCGACAGGGTGGCGGAGGACGGGCCGGTCTGGTCGGCGGTGTCGCGGGCGGTCACGCTGTAGGTGTAGGTGGTGGCCTTGGTGAGGCCGGTGTCGGTGTAGCTGGTCCCGGTGACGGTCGCGATCTTGACTCCGCCGCGGAAGACGTCGTAGTTCTTCACCCCCTTGTCGTCGGTCGCGGCGCTCCAGCCGAGGGTCAGGGAGGTCTCGGTGACCCCGCTCGGGGTCGGGGTGCCGGGGGCGGAGGGCGGGGTGTCGGCGGGGGTGGTACCCCCCTCGCAGGGCGCTCCGTTGATCTTGCAGCCGGCCGGGGCGCCGGAGCCGGTGCCGTTGAAGCCGAAGCTGACGGTGGCGCCGGGGGCGAGGGTGCCGTTGTACGACTTGTTCTTTCCGGTCCAGTGGGTGCCCGAGCTCGTCACGTCGGCGTCCCAGGCGGAGGTGACCGCGGTGCCGGCGGGGTAGTCCCATTCCACGGTCCAGCTCGTGAGGGTGGTCGTGCCGGTGTTCTTCACCGTCCACTTGCCCTCGAAGCCGGAGCCCCAGTCGGAGACCTTCGTGTACGCGGCCGTCGCCGATCCGGCGGCCTGGGCCGGGCCGGCCAGGGCGACGAGGCCGGCGGCGGGCAGGGCGACCGCGGCCACGGTCGCGGCGAGCCTTCTGAAGAGGCGGATGCGGGGTGGGGGTGCTGTGCTCAAGGGTGCTCCTCCGTAGGTCCGTCGTGGCCGTGGGGCCGATCACGACATGGGGGTGGGACCTGCGCCGCCCGTGAGCACGCTTGTCATGGCACGCTCACCACAGTTGCGGTGAGCGTAGAAAGGTCTGGACCAAGCGTCAAGAGGTCCAGACCTCAGGGGGGGGAAGGGCTCCGGGCTGCTCCGGCGCCGCTCCGGGGCGGCCCGTCCGGCCGGCCGCCGGACCGCGCACCGGCCCGCGCACCGGCCCGCGCGCCGGCGGCCGCGCTAGAGGCCCAACTCCTGTGCCAGCACCGCCGCCTGCACCCGGCTGCGCAGCTCCAGCTTGCCCAGCAACCTGCTGACGTGCGTCTTCACCGTCGCCTCCGCCATCTGGAGCCGACCCGCGATCTCCGCGTTCGACAGCCCCTCGCCCAGGCAGCCCAGGACCTCCCGCTCCCGGCGCGTCAGCGAGGCCACCGCGGCGGCCGTCTCCGGCGCCACCGTCTCCCGTACGGTCCGCGGAGCCGCGAACTCCGAGATCAGCCGCCGGGTCACCGCGGGGGCGATCAGCCCCTCGCCGCGCGCGACCGTCCGTACCGCCTCGATCAGCTCCGAGGCCTCCGCGTTCTTCAGCAGGAAGCCCGCCGCCCCCGCGCGCAGCGCGCCGAACACGTACTCGTCCAGGTCGAAGGTGGTCAGCACCAGCACGTCGGCCAGCTCCTCGGCCACCACCTGCCGCGTCGCCGACACCCCGTCGAGCCGCGGCATCTGCACGTCCATGAGGACGAGATCCGGCCGCAGCTCCCGGGCCAGGCGCACCGCCTCCTCGCCGTCCGCCGCCTCGCCCGCGACCTCGATGTCGCCGGCGCTGCGCAGGATCAGCACCAGCCCGGCCCGTACCGCGCTCTGGTCCTCGGCCACCACCACCCGGATCGTCATCCGGCCACCGCCTTCTCCTCCGCGGGCAGGACCGCCCGCACCTGCCAGACCGGGCCCGCCCGGCCCGCCGTGAACTCCCCGCCCAGCAGCTCCGTACGCTCCCGCATGCCGACCAGCCCGGCCCCCGAGCCCGGGGCGCGGGGGCCCGGCTGCTCCCCGGCGTACGGGGAGTCCACCCCCACGGTCAGCAGCCCGTCGGCCCGGGAGACCCGGACCCGGACGGTGCCCGGGGAGGCGTGCTTGAGGGCGTTGGTCAAGGACTCCTGGACGATCCGGTACGCGGCCAGCTCCACCGGTGCGGGCAGCGGCTGCCCGGGCGGTCGCCCGTCGTGCAGGACGAAGTCCAGCCCGCTCGCCGTGCCGTTGGTCCGGGCCTGTTCCAGGAGGGCGTCGAGCCCGTCGAGGGAGGGTGTGGCGGCCGCTTCCTGCTCCGCGCCCGCCGCCCGCAGCAGCCCGATCAACCGGCGCATTTCGGCCAGCCCCTGCACGCTGTTCTCCCGGATCACCCCGAGGGCCTCGCGGCTGGTCGCGGGGGAGTCGATGGAGAGGGCCGCGGTGGAGTGGATGGCGATCGCGGAGAGGTGGTTGGCCACCATGTCGTGCAGTTCGCGGGCCATCCGGGCGCGCTCGGAGGCCACGGCCTGCGTACGGTCCATCTCCGCCAGCAGCGCGGTCTGCTCGGCGCGCAGCCGGGCGGACTCGGCGGCCTCGCGCTGGTTGCGCAGGGTCGCGCCCGTCAGGGCCGGGCCGAAGCTCACGATGCCGGTGATGACGCCGACCATCAGGGCCTGCGGGGTGCGGAACCAGGCCACGGAGACGACGGTGACGACGACCGTGACCAGGCCGGTGGTGATCGGCAGCCGCCGGGCCATGGCGGGTTTGCCGTAGACCACGGCCGCGTACATCAGGTCCGTGAAGACGATGACGGTGCCCAGGTTGCCCACGGTGAACTGGTCGGCGATCACCGCACCGGTGCCGACGGCCAGCGTGAGGCGGGGCGCGGTGCGCCGCAGCAGCTCCATCGGCCCGATGACCAGGAGCGGTACCAGGGCCGCCCAGGCGGGGAAGAAGTGCCGGTTGTTCGTGCTGTAGACGCCCAGGGACCACAGCAGCACGCCGGCGAGCACGCTGACCACCGCGAGGAGCACGTCGTCGCGGTGCGGGCGCGGGAAGCGGGAGTTACGGGTGCTCGGGGGGTTCGGGGTGGGCGCGGCCTCGGTCACGAGGTCCATCCAACACGGTGGAGCGGGGGTCCGGCCTCGCCGCCGGGGCTGAGTGCGGGGCCGGCCGCAGTACGCCGAAGGATGCAGTCGCGGTTCGTCACCGGCGACGACGAGACGGAGCGGATCGGGCGGGAGGCTTGGGGAAACCCGTCATGCGGACCGCTGCGAACCGAGCGGAAGGGAGAGCCCTCGTGCTCGTCGCCCTGATCATTGCCTGCGAGATCGGATTCTGGGTGCTGCTGGCCGCCGGACTGGCACTGCGCTACCTCGCGCACATGCCCAGGCTGGGCGCGGCGGTGCTGCTGTGCGAACCGCTGCTGGAGCTGGTGCTGCTCGCGGTCACCACCTGGGACCTGAAGAACGGAGGCGAGCCCAGCTGGACGCACGGCCTGGCCGCCCTCTACATCGGCTACACCGTCGGATACGGCCACTACACGGTGAAGTGGCTCGACCGGCACGCCGCGTACCGGCTGGCCGGAGGGCCGAAGCCGCCCGGGCCCACGTACGGCAGGGAGCGGGCCCGGCACGAATGGAAGCTGTGGATCCGCACCCTGGCGGCCGCGGCCGTCGCCCTCGGACTGCTGGAGGGCGCCATCCGGTACGTGGGCGACGCCGCGGACACCTCCGGGCTGCGGGGCTGGGAGCTCGGCGCGCTGCGGGCGCTGGCCATCCACACCGTCGTGGCCGTCACGTACACGATCTGGCCCCGCAAGGCACCCGCCGGGGAGAGCGCCGCCGACGGCCCTGCGGACGCGCCTGTGGCCGGGAGCGGGCGCCGGCCCTAGCGCTCGCCGCCCGGGACCCAGAGCACGTCCCCGAGCTCCTTGTTGGCCGTACGGGCCAGGATGAACAGCAGGTCGGAGAGGCGGTTGAGGTAGGTGGCGGTCAGCGGGTTCATCACCTCGCCGTGCACCTCCAGCGCCGCCCAGGTGGAGCGCTCGGCCCGCCGGACCACGGTGCACGCCTGGTGCAGCAGTGCCGCGCCGGGGGTGCCGCCGGGGAGGATGAAGCTGCGCAGCTTCTCCAGCTCCGCGTTGAAGCGGTCGCAGTCCGCCTCCAGCTTGTCCACGTAGAACTGCTCGACGCGCAGCGGCGGGTACTCGGGGTTCTCGACCACCGGGGTGCACAGGTCGGCGCCCACGTCGAACAGGTCGTTCTGCACCCGGACGAGCACCTTCACGACGTCCTCCGGCAGGCCGCCGAGGGCGATCGCCGTGCCGATGGCCGCATTGGCCTCGTTGGCATCGGCATAGGCCGAAATGCGCAGATCGGTCTTGGCCGTGCGGCTCATGTCGCCGAGCGCGGTCGTGCCCTTGTCACCGGTGCGGGTGTAGATGCGCGTGAGGTTCACCATGCGGCCAGCGTAATGAGCCCCGCCGGAAAACCCCACGCGGTCCTCCGCCGCCCCGGCCTATCGTTCCGGCCGGGGCCGACGTCCGGCCCGGAAGCGGGAGAAACGCACCTTTGACCGACATCTTCACCCTCTGGCAGCGGGCCGAGACGGCCAAGTGGGTCGATGTGACCGCCGGTTTCCTCGCCGCGCGCCATCCCCGGGACTCCGTCGAGCACGCCGAGGTGATGGCACGGGCCCGCGAGGTCCACGGGGCGCTGGAGCGGGGCGAGCCCTGTGCGGCGGACTCCGATGCGGCGCTCTGGCTGCGGATCCGGGCGGCGGAACTGGCGGACGCGCCGCACGCCCCGGGGATTCCGCGGCCCGCCGAGCAGGACGCGCAGGTGCGCGACTACCTCAAGGACCTCCTCGCCCGGGAGCGGGCCGCCGGGCGGCCGTCATGGGAGGAGCAGGACGCGCTGTTCGGCGCGCACATCACGCTGTCGGTGGTCTCGCGCAGGCTGTGCGCGAACCCCGCCGCGACCGCCTCGGAACGCGAGGACGTGCACTACCTCGTCGCCCGCGGCCGGATGGCGCTCGACCTCGGCCACGCGCCGGCCGCGCAGCGCGAGGCCGACCGCCTCAGGCGGCTGGAGGAGCGGATCCTCGACAGGGCCCCGGCGGCGGCGGGAAGCGGCGCCGGGTGAACTCGGCGCAGGGCGCCGGGTGGTGGGCCGTCCCGGTGTGATGTCCGTCATCTGAGACGTGACGCGTGTTACTTCCCGGTCACAGTGCCCCTCACGCCCGCTAGTCTCCGGCCGAGAGGCTACGAGACTGGGCCGTTTCAAGAACGAGGGGTGTGCAGTGGCTGGGAAGCTCGCCGTCATCGGTGCGGGGCTGATGGGTTCCGGAATCGCTCAGGTCTCCGCGCAGGCGGGGTGGGACGTGGTGCTGCGCGACGTCACCGACGCCGCGCTGACCCGGGGCACCGACGGCATCAAGGCCTCGTACGACAAGTTCGTCTCCAAGGGGAAGATGACGGCCGAGGACGCCGAGGCCGCCCTCGCCCGCATCACGACCACGACCGACCTGGACGCGGTCGCCGACGTCGACATCGTCGTCGAGGCCGTCTTCGAGAAGCTCGAGGTCAAGCACGAGATCTTCCGCTCCCTGGACAAGCTCGTACGGGAGGACGCGATCCTGGCGTCCAACACCTCCGCCATCCCGATCACCAAGATCGCGGCCGTGACGGAGCGTCCGGAGCGCGTCGTCGGCGCCCACTTCTTCTCCCCCGTGCCGATGATGCAGCTGTGCGAGCTGGTGCGCGGCTACAAGACCAGCGACGAGACCCTCGCCGCGACCCGCGCGTTCGCCGAGTCCGTCGGCAAGACCTGCATCGTCGTCAACCGCGACGTCGCCGGCTTCGTGACGACCCGTCTGATCTCCGCACTCGTCGTGGAAGCCGCGAAGCTGTACGAATCGGGCGTCGCCTCCGCCGAGGACATCGACATCGCCTGCAAGCTGGGCTTCGGCCACGCGATGGGCCCGCTGGCCACCGCCGACCTGACCGGCGTCGACATCCTGCTGCACGCCACCAGCAACATCTACACCGAGTCCCAGGACGAGAAGTTCGCGCCGCCGGAGCTGATGCGCCGCATGGTCGACGCCGGCGACTTCGGCCGCAAGACCGGCCAGGGCTTCTACAAGCACTGAGGCGCCGCGGCGGCAACCGCAGCCGCCGTCGGGGCCCCGCGCCCCGAGCGCCAGTTCGCCCACCCGTCCCCTCGGGTGAATTAGGTATCGGTTCGCTCACGGTCGGCAACTTCACTGCCCGCGCGGCAGTCAGTTGCAGTGAGAGTTGCCGACCACGGACCGGTCGGATCAGTCGGATCAGTCGGTCGGCCGGACCGGTCGGACCGGTCCGGTGAGACGGAACAGACGGACCGGTCGGATCAGACGGCCCACACGACGCAAGGACTGCCGGGAGCGCATATGCACATCAGGGGCGACCACGCCGAACTCGCTGTCGGGGGCCGCCTCGACGTGCGCAGCGCGGCGGACGCCCGTACGGCCCTGCACACCGCCCTCGACGACGGCCACGGCGACCTCGTGCTCGACCTCACCGGGCTGGACTCCTGGGACGCAACCGGACTCGGCGTCATCATGGGCGCCCACCGGCGGGCCGGCCGGACCGGCCGCCGCCTCGTCCTGCGCGGAGTGCCCCCGCAGATGCAGCGGCTGCTCGTCGCGACGAGGCTCCACCGGATCCTCGCCATCGAGGGCGGACTGGAAGCGGAATCCCTCCCCAGGGTCTGAACAGCAGTCCTCCGCATTTCCTGCGGAAACGTAACGGTCCGGTGGTGGAGGCACCCCTGCAGTTCCGTGCACGACCGGCCACCGTCTAGGGTCGGGCGGAAACCGGACCGGTAGCGACAGCGGAATGTGCGAAGGCCGGTGCAACACGGCAACGGCGCACGCGCACGACGCGATGGGGGACTTGGTCATGGACCGCACACAGGGGCAGGCCGAACCGGTGGAGCAGTCCACGGCGGCCCGCGGGGCGCACCCGGCACCCGCCTCCACCCCCGTGGCCCGGATCGTCACCCTCACCGCCGGGGACTACACCCTCACCGTCAACCCCGTGGACGGCAGCGAGATCGCACCGCGCCGCCCCGGCACCGGCGGCACCCGCCCCGCGAAGCGCGACGCCGCCTCGCGGCGGGCCGCCGAAGCCGCCGTCCGGCCGCCCGCGCTGCCGGGCACCGCCGCCCCGGCCGCCTCCGCGGCCCCGCTCCTCGCCCGCGAGGAGGAACGCGCCCGCCTCGTACGGCTCCTGAGCCGCGGCCGCTCCGTACGGCTCACCGGGCCCTCCGGCTCCGGCCGCACCGCCCTCCTCGACGCGGTCGCGGCCGACTGTGCCGGCCTCGCGCCCGACGGCGTCGTCCGCCTCTCCGGCCACGGACACCAGCAGCCCGGCGAGCTGCTCCACGCGCTGTACGCCACCGTCTTCGAAGCCGCGTCGGAACGCCCCGACCGGATCGAGCTCCTCGCCCGCGTACGGGACATCGGCGCGATCGTGCTCCTCGACGACCTCGAACTCGGCGCCGCCGCCCTCGACGAGCTGATGCGCGCCACCCCCGAATGCGCCTACGTACTCGCCGGCACGCCCGACGACACCCGCGGCCCCGCCGACGGGGCCGCGCCGGACGAGGTCGTCCTCGCGGGCCTCGGCCGGGCCGACTGCCGGGAACTGCTCGAAGCGCGCCTCGGACGGCCGCTGACCGACGAGGAGACCGCCTGGGCGGAGGACCTCCGCTTCGCCTCCGAGGGGCTGCCGCTGCGCTTCGTCCAGGCGGCCGCGCTGCTGCGCCGGCGCGACGAGCTCAACCGGGCCGCCGCCGCGCACCACGACGAGGACGGGGACGAGCCCGGCGTCTTCGAGGAGCGGCCGCGCGACGCCGCTCCCACGCCGATGCCGACCCTCGCCGAGGGCGCGGCCCCGGCCGAGCTGCTCGCCTCCCGGGCCAGCGAGTCGGCGCGGGCCGCGCTGCGGATCGCGTGCGCGCTCGGCGGCGAGCTGCCGCACCCCGCCCACCTGCCGGCCCTGGTCGGCGACACCCACGCCGACGCGGCCGTCGCCGAACTGCTCGCCAGCGGCCTCATCACCCCCGTCGGGCCGCGGTACCGGCTCGCCGCCGGGGTCGCCCGCCAGCTGGAGGAGGCCGGGTACGGGGACACCGCCGCGGAGGAGGCCCGTACGGCCGCCCGCCACTACGCCTGGTGGACCGGGCACGCCTCCGTCACCCCGGAGCGGATCGCGGCCGAGGCCGACGCGGTGCTCGCGGCGCTCGCCGGCGCCGACGTGGTGGCCGCCGTCCTGCTGGCCCGCTCCGCCGCGCCCGCGTTCGCGGCCTCTCGGCAGTGGGAGGCCTGGGGGCGGGTGCTGCGGGCGGGGGCCGAGGCCGCGCGGAAGGCGGGGGAGGTCGCGGAGCAGGCGTACTTCCACCACGAGCTCGGCGTGCTCGCGCTCTGCGAGGGGCGGCTGGACCGGGCGCGGGCCGAGCTGGAGGCGTCCATCGGGCTGAAGGGGGCGCTGGCCGACAAGCGGGGCACCGTGGCCGGGCGGCGGGCGCTGGCGCTGGTCACCGACCGGGAGGCCGCCGGGGGGACGGTCTCCCCGCCGCTGCGGCTGGAGGCCCCGGCGGCGGCTGCCGCGGCTCCGGCGGCTCCGGCTCCGGCTCCGATTCCGGCGAAGCCCGCCGCGGAGGCGGTCACGGCCCCCGTGCCCGTGCCCGTGCGGCCGCCCGGCTCCGAGGCGGCCACGACGGCCCTGCCGGTGATCCGGCGGGCGGTGGCGCCGACGACGCTGTCGGAGATGTTCGAGGAGGCCTTCCCCCTCGACCCGAAGCCGGCGCCGATGGCGGCTGCCGCCGCTTCCTCTGCCCCTGCCCCTGCCCCTGTTTCTGCGGGGCAGCCGCAGCGCCGCAAGCCGGTGCTGCTGGCGGTGGCCGGTGCGCTGACGGTGGCGGTGCTGGGCACGGTGATCGGGCTGGCGATGTCCTCCTCGGAGACCGAGGGGGCGGGGGGCGGTTCGGTGACCTCGTCGACGCCGGTGCCGGATGCGCCGGGGGCGTCGGGGGTGCCGGGGGCGTCCGGGGGCGGGAACGATTCTGCTCCGCAGCCGGGGGCGGGGTCCGCGGAGCCTTCCGAGGCCGCCGAGCCGGGTGCCCCGGGCGCGACGCCGTCGACCCGCACCCCGTCCCGCCGACCGTCGCAGTCCTCTTCGCTCCCGACCGACTCGACGCCGACCGGGCCGTCGGGCTCGGCGAGCCCGTCCCAGCCGACCCCGTCGGTATCGCCGTCCCCGTCCCAGCCGTCGCCCTCCCCCACCCCGACGGCCACGGCCACGGCCACCGTCGTCACCCCCACCCAGTAACCCGGGCTATCCATGGCCGATGCGGCGCGGGGTTTGGGGCGGAGCCCCAAGGATCCCGGCTCCGCCCGGACCCGCGCCTCAAACGTCGGCGAGGCTGGTTTTGCCGACCCCGGCTCCGAAAGTCAGCGGGGCTGGAATGGCCGGATCCCCGGCTCAGGCCTCGGCGGAGCCGGTCGGGCTTCTGGGGCGCTGCCCCAGACCCCGCGCCTCAAACGCCGGCGGGGCTGGAAATGCCGGACCCCCGTCCCAGGTGCAGCTGCGGGTGGTCCTGGTTCTTCTGTTGGAGCCGGGGTCGGCAACTTCAGCCTCGCCGGCGTTTGCGGCGCGGGGTTTGGGGCGGAGCCCCAAGGTCCCGGCTCCGCCGGGCAGCGGGCGCCGCCCCGCCCCCCCCCCCCCCCCCCCCCCGGGGGGGCCCCCCCACAAACGCCGGCGGGGGTGGAAATGCCGGACCCCCCCCGCAGGGGTGGGTGAGAATAGGCGGGGTT
>NZ_JBEYXK010000014.1:0-108102 GCF_040645035.1 Streptomyces sp. NPDC046876
CTTCGGTGTCGGCCTTCTGGCGTGCCTGGGTCTCGCGTGATGCGCGGTCGTGCACGCCGGAGAGGTCGATGAGGGGTATGCGGACCGGGCCGGGCGCGTCGATGACCTGAACCGGCTCGCCCTGGGCGCCGATGACGAACCGGGTGCGCAGCACCTCGTGCCGGGCCACCAGAGCCGAGAACGCCGTCTCCAACGCCTCCACATCCAACCCGCCCCGCACCCGCAGCACCCGGGGAACCAGATACTCACGCTGGTTGAGCCCAAGTTGGCTGAGGAACCAGAGTCTTTGCTGCGCGAACGACAGCGGAAACCCGCCCTCGCCGGTGTGGGCTGGCCGCCGAGACGCAGCGTTGAAATTGTGGGAGGTCATGGCGGCTCAACCCTTCCGAATAGTGCAGGGGATGCCTCGTGACGAGGAAGAGGCCCTGCCGTCGATGCGGCATTCTTTTTGGTGCTCACCGGTCGGCGATGACACGGATTTCGTAAATGGCGACTGCAGGCACGGCGGGACGGTCTGGGACCGTGCGGTGTCGCGTGACCACACGGGTTGAGAACGTCAACGGTTCTCCGGACATGAGAAATGAGTAGCCTGCATCACCGTCGCTAGGCGACACCTGATCAAGGCGGACGAACGCGGATTCCCCCTTTAACAGCCCTGTTGCGGGGAGGTTCTTGAAAGGCGCACCGAGGCCCCGAGGCGCCTCTGAATCCCTGCAGCAAAGTTCTGAGCTCGATGGGAGACGCTACGTTCCCTGTGGCGCGTGGTAAATCCCTCCCGAGACTTAGCGTCCGGTGATATGGGTCCATCGAAGGATGCTGCTTTCGGCCCGTCCTCCTCCTGTGGGGGGGAAGCGGGCCTACGGGCTCGGGGGCCGGTCGGCACCCCGGGCGCCACTGCCCGGCCCGCTGGCGTGGCCGCGGAGACGGCAGCAGCCGGGCGAAAGGACCTTTCGCCCGGCTGCTGCCGGAGGCATGTGCCCCACGGGATGCGCCCCTGGTCAGCAGCAGGCGGGCGTGCGCTGTGCCTCCAGCTGGAACGATCGCTGCACGAGTCCCGCTTCGTACGCGTAGATCACCGCTTGGATGCGATCGCGCAGGTCAAGCTTGCTCAAGATGCCCTGCACATGTGACTTGACGGTCGACTCGGCCACATTGAGCGCACCGGCGATTTCCGGGTTTGAGAGCCCCTGGATCATGAGCTCGAACACGCGGCGCTCGCGCTTGGTCAGATTCAGCACCTGCTTCCCCGCCGCCCCGCTGGCTCCTTTGAGGTTCACCGACGCACGAGCCAAACTGCCGGCCAGATCACTGCGTACCGGGAGGTAACCAGCAGCGGTGACTCGGATGGCGGCGACAAGCTCGGTCGAACTCATGTGCCGATCGAGCACGATGCATCGGTCGATTCGCAGGAGTTCGACGTCCTGGTCGTCCAGTGAGGGGAGCAGGACAATGAGATGGATGGGGTTGGATTCCTCGGACTGCTCTGCAAGCTTTTCGGCAAGCTCAATCGTCTGATGCGACAATGAGCGCTCGCTGCGGAGAACCACATGGGGTCTCAGTGACGAGGCTATTTTTTGCGCCGTCGCCACGGAGGGGGTATCTCCGACAATGGAAATCCCCCGGTCGTTGTTGAGGAGGGCGGTCATTCCCGCGCACTCTAATTGGTCTTCGAATACGAGAAGTACGTCTATATTTCCTCGTTCGGGCACCTGTTTCCCCCGCTTTTCTGGAAAGGGCCGATGGACCAATAGACCTTAGCTTGTGTGATGCATCGATTCAAGCATGTTTCGCGCCATTCCCTCAGCTCCGGAAGGTTGATCTTGTCCAGAATGGTGCAGTGCGGGTGCGAGTGCGAAGTGTGAAGCAGTGCTTAGGGTGAGGTGGGGCCACTGCGTTTGCCTGCCCTGCGGTGGTGAGTCCCTGATGCAGCCGGGGTGATTGGCGGGGCGAGGCGCTTGGTGCTGCTGTTTGGCGCTCTTGCCTCGCATGATGACTAAGGCTCTCCGTAAATTCGTAGTCGGCCCCCACAAGGTACTGCGGGCATTTCGCACTCAACCCTCGAGCGGCGGGGGAGAGAAACCATAGGTCGGTCTACCACGCCCTCCATTAGATCGGGTCTGCCAGAGCCCGCCGCGGTCCTCGCGGCGCTGCGGGTGGAGGCCGGAGGCGACGGCGGCGAGCGAATCCCCCGGAGGCTTTGCGCGACCTTGCCGCCCGAGGCGCCGCCCACGCGGCAAATGGACACCACCAATGGCGCCGTATTGTTCGCCCGGTGGCCGGAACTTCGACTTTCACGTCGGTGGCCGCTTCTGCGCCCAAGATGAGAAGGGGATTCCATCCTCGTGCCTCTGCGGTCCAGTGACCGACGAGGAGCCGGGGTCAGAGCCTATCCACAATCCCTGGAGATCCGGCCGGCCATGTGCCACGCGGGAGGCGCCGAGGCGGTTCTGACGGTGAAGAGTCTTCAGAAACTTCCTACTGGTCTGATGTTTGCAATCGGCCCCGAGGTACAGGTCGGACACCTTACGACGGCAATGACCAAAACCCTCGCCGGGAACCACCCGCGGCGCGGCCCCGATCATTTGCAGGCCATGGCGACCGTGCATCGCTTTGCCGTTTGGAAGGGCTTCAGGCCCCACGACATGGTGGCCCAGACCTGTGCGCCTGCCGCTCCGGACGGCCGAGGAGTACGCGAGGCGGGACGCGCGGGCATCCTGGCTGAGCGCTCCGCCGAGCTCGAGGCGTTCGATCCGCCGCAGTGGCCTGTCGTCCCTGGCAAGACCGCCCATTGTGCGTCGGCCCGACGGGGTGCGAGCGGCGCGTCGCATGCAACCGACATGTCTGTCCGACTCCTCGCGCCCGTTCCTCGGCGGCGAGGCCGCCGTACCGCGCCCCCCCACCGGCAGGGGCCCGATCCTTGGCAAGGCACAGGCTTTGGTCGCACACCTTTGCGGACGCTAGGGTCTGACGCCGTGATGAGGAGGGTGAATGGGGCTCATGGATGCGGACCACGCGGGGCTGGTCGTCGCGGCGCAGGCCGGGGATGACCGGGCGCGCGAAGAGCTGATCGCCGCCTACCTGCCGTTGATCTACAACATCGTCCGACGAGCGCTGAGCGCACATGCCGACGTCGACGACGTCGTCCAGGAAACGCTGATGCGCGTGGTGCGCGATCTGCCTGCCCTGCGCGCCCCCGACAGCTTCCGCTCCTGGCTGGTGTCGATCACGCTCCGCCAGATACAAACCCATTGGCAACGGCAACGCGTCTTCGCCGGCCGGACCGCGGTCATCGACGAGGCACTCCATATACCGGACGTCCGCCCCGAACCCGAGGACGCGACGATCCTGCGTCTCCACGTGTCGGATGAACGCCGTCAGATCGCCGAAGCCGGCCGGTGGCTCGACCCGGATCACCGGGTGCTGCTGTCACTGTGGTGGCAGGAACGCGCCGGACTGCTGAGCCGTGAGGACATGGCCGCCGCGACGGGCCTTACGGTCGCCCACGTTGGAGTGCGCCTTCAACGCATGCGCGAGCAGCTGGACCTGAGCCGGACGATCGTCGCCGCGCTGGGGGCCCACCCCCGCTGTCCGCAACTGGGGGAGACCGTCGCCGGCTGGGACGGTCTGCCTACGTCGGTATGGCGGAAGCGGATCGCGCGGCACACCCGCGACTGCCCGGCCTGCACGGCGACGACGACGAACCGGGTCCCTGCTGAGCTACTGCTCCTCAGCCTTGCGCCCCTGTCCGTCCCTGCCGGACTCATCGCCGCGCTGGCCGCCAAGGGCCTGGTGTCCGGTTCGGCGGCGAGCGCCGCCGGGCTGGCCACGGCACCCGTCGCCGCCGGCACGGCGACGGGGGGAGGCAGTCTGCACGGGGCGGTGACCGGCAAACTCCACGCGGTGACCGCTCATCCGCTGGCGAGCCTCGCCGCCGGCGCGGTGCTCATCACCGGCGCCGCCACCTACGCAGCCTGGCCGGAACCGGCGCCCCGGGCGCCCGGCGTCACCGCCGCTCCCGCGGTCGGCAATCCCACGCCGATCCCGTCGAGCACCCCCACGTCGGCGGGACCGCCGTCGACGAGTCCGTCCGCCGTTGCAGGCACTGTTCCGCTGGGCGCACAATCACTGGAGTCCGTGGACGAACCCGCCCTGTACCTGACGTATTCGGACGACTTCGCGACGCTGGGCCGGGTCTCCGCGTCCAGTAGCGCGCAGACGCGGCAGCGCGTCACGTTCACGGTGGTCCAGGGTCTGGCGGACACACGGTGCGTCACCTTCCGTGCCGCTGACGGCCGTTATCTGCGGCACCACTATCTGCGGCTGCGGCTGAGCACCGACGACGGCAGCGAACTGTTCCGCGAAGACGCCACCTTCTGTCCGCGCCCCGGGGCGGTTGCAGGGTCGGTGACCCTGCACTCCCACAACTACCCCGGAGCGGTCATCCGCCACCGCGACGGCGGCATCTGGCTCGATGGTTCCGACGGCACTCGGGCTTTCGCCGGCCAGGCCTCCTTCGTCGTCCGCAAGGCCTGGTCTTGAGAACCGCTCCTTGAGCATTCCGGACGCAGCCGCGCAGTGACGGCCGGCGAGCCTCACCCGGTTCCGGCACTGCACGGTTCACAACCCGGCACTGAGCCGAGTGCTGCGCCGAATCCGGCGCCCATGCGCATGCATCGACGTGCGCCCCGTTGAACCGGCCTGCGCGGAAACGGAGCACGGCAACCGCGCACGTGTGCCGTTACGGACACCACTGCTGAGCAGGGCGGCCTCCCCCTTCACAGGGACGACCAGACCGCGGGGCGCGGCGTAACACTTTCTGCCTGCGAGATGCATCACGGGACGATCGCCGGGGTGGCGCCACTTTTTTGTTACGCGGCCTCGGCTTCGGAAGCCTCCACTTCGTGGGGTTCCCTTCCCGCCGCTCACCGTGCGAGCCGACGTGAGGGGTCCCCCACTTTCCCCGTCGGCACATTCACTGAAGAAAGCGCCCCCCATGACGCGACATACCCGTGAACCCCGGGCGACCGGTACGCAGGATCGGCGCCACCTCCTGCACCGCACCCACCCCGCGGCGGATCAGGCCGTACCGGCCGATGCACGCACGATCACGGAACCCAAGGCGACCCGAGACCCCCGAGGAGCATCATGAAGGGCCTGCACCGGCGCGGTCGGCGTCGCCGGACACTGACGATCGGACTGTCGGCCGCGGCGCTGGTGGCCGGTGTCATGACGCTCCTCCCCGGCTCTGCCGGAGCCGCAACACCCCTGGGCACGCAGGCGGCGCCCTCGGGCAGGTACTTCGGCACCGCTGTGGCCGCCGGCAGGCTCGGCGATTCGAGGTACGCCGCCATCCTGGACCGGGAGTTCAACATGATCACCCCGGAGAACGAGATGAAGTGGGACGCCGTCGAACCGTCCCGCGGCAAGTTCACCTTCGGCCCGGCCGACCAGATCGTCGACCATGCCGCGGCGCACGGCCAGCGCCTGCGCGGCCACACCGCGGTCTGGCACTCGCAGCTCCCGTCCTGGGTCGGCTCGATCGGCGACGCGAACACGCTGCGCGGCGTGATGAACAACCACATCACCACCTTGATGACGCACTACAAAGGCAAGATCCACGCCTGGGACGTGGTCAACGAGGCGTTCGCCGACGGCTCCACCCAGCACCGCAGCTCGGTGTTCCAGAACGTGCTGGGCAACGGCTTCATCGAGGAAGCGTTCCGCACCGCCCGGGCGGCCGACCCCTCCGCCAAGCTCTGCTACAACGACTACAACATCGAGAACTGGTCGGACGCCAAGACCCAGGGCGTCTACAGCATGGTCAAGGACTTCACGTCACGGGGCGTGCCGATCGACTGCGTCGGGTTCCAGAGCCACTTCGGCACCGGCGGCCCCCCGTCCAGCTTCCAGACCACCTTGTCGAACTTCGCCGCCCTGGGTGTCGACGTCCAGATCACCGAGCTGGACATTGCCCAGGCGTCGCCCACCCACTACGGCAACACGGTCAAGGCCTGCCTGTCCGTGGCCCGGTGCACCGGCATCACGGTATGGGGCATCCGTGACAGCGACTCCTGGCGCAGAGGCGAAAACCCCCTGCTGTTCGACAGCAACGGCAACCCCAAGGCCGCCTACACCGCCGTCGTGAACGCCCTCAAGACCGCCTCCGACACCACCGGCGGGACCAGTACGGGGGCGATCAAGGGCGTCGCCTCCGGCCGCTGTATCGACATCGACAATTCCACTACTGTCAACGGCACCCAGGCGCAGCTGTGGGACTGCCACGGACGAACCAACCAGCGCTGGACCTACACCTCCGGCAAGCAGCTGATGATCTACGGCAACAAGTGCCTGGACGCCAGGGGCAAGGGCACAAGCAACGGCACCGCGGTGGTCATCGAGGACTGCAACGGCGGCGTCAGCCAGCAGTGGAACATCAACACCAACGGCACGATCGCCGGGGTCCGGTCCGGGCTGTGCCTCGACGCCGTCGGCGCGGCCACCGCCAACCGCACCAAGATCCAGTTGTACTCCTGCTGGTCCGGCGGCAACCAGAAGTGGACCGGCCTGTCCGGGGCGCCGACCCCGACAACGCCCGCGCCGACGGGCGGCCCGTGTGCCCTTCCGTCGACGTACCGGTGGACTTCGACGGGTGCGCTGGCGCAGCCGGCGAACGGGTGGGCCTCGCTGAAGGACTTCACCCACGTGACGTACAACGGCAAGCACCTGGTCTACGGGTCGAACTTCTCGGGATCCTCGTACGGCTCCATGATGTTCGGCCCCTTCACGAACTGGTCGGACATGGCGTCGGCCGGCCAGACCGGGATGGGCCAGGCCGCGGTGGCGCCCACACTGTTCTACTTCGCGCCCAAGAAGATCTGGGTGCTGGCGTACCAGTGGGGTCCGTGGCCGTTCATCTACCGCACGTCGAGCGACCCGACCAACCCCAACGGCTGGTCCGCGCCGCAGCCGCTGTTCACCGGAAGCATCCCCCGCACCGATTCCCCCACCGGCCCGATCGACCAGACCCTGATCGCCGACGACCAGAACATGTATCTGTTCTTCGCCGGTGACAACGGCAAGATCTACCGCGCGAGCATGCCGATCGGGAACTTCCCGGGCAACTTCGGCTCCTCGTACACGACGGTCATGAGCGACACGCCGGACAACCTGTTCGAGGCGCCGCAGGTCTACAAGGTTCAGGGCCGGAACCAGTACCTCATGATCGTCGAGGCGAGGGGCGCGAACCAGGCGCGCTACTTCCGCTCGTTCACGGCCTCCAGCCTGAGCGGTTCGTGGACCCCGCAGGCCGGCAGCGAAAGCAGCCCCTTCGCGGGCAAGGCGAACAGCGGTGCCACCTGGACCAACGACATCAGCCACGGTGACCTGGTCCGCGACAACCCCGACCAGACCATGACCGTCGACCCCTGCAACCTGCGGTTCCTCTACCAGGGCAAGTCCCCCGCAGCGGGCGGCCCCTACGACCGACTGCCGTACCGGCCGGGCCTCCTCACCCTGCAGCGCTGACCTGCCCGATCCACAGTGATATGCAAGGAGAACAACTCCCCATGAAGAACCCCACGAACAGCGGGCGCCGCGGGCGTCACCGCCGTCGCTGGACCGGAACCGGGCTGCTGCTCGGTGCACCCGCCGTCGTCGTGCCGTACCTCCTGTTCGTGCAGGATGACTCGCAGGCCGCGACGGTCGACGGCAATGCCTACTACCGGCTGGTCTCCGTACGCAGCGGCAAGGCGCTGGACGTCAACGCCTTCTCCACCGCCGACGGCACCCGCATCCAGCAGTGGACCGACCAGAACACCGCCAACCAGCAGTGGAGGCTGCGACCCACCGGGGACGGCTACTACGAGCTGGTGAACCGCAACAGCGGCAAGGTACTGGGCATAGCGGGCGATTCGACCGCCCAGGCGGCCGCCGCCGAACAGCAGACCGACAGCTCCTCCACTTCCCAGGAATGGCGGATCGACGAGGTGAGCGGTTCCGGCGCCGTCGTCTTCACCTCCCGCAGGAGCGGCCAGGTCCTGGACGTCTCCGGAGGCTCCACGGCCGACGGCGCGGCAGTCATCCAGTATCGCGGCCATGGCGGCACCAACCAGCAGTGGAAGCTGGTGAGGACGGCCGAGACCCAGACGCCCGGATCCGGACCGTACACGTGGCGAAACGCCCAGGTGGTGGGCGGCGGTTACGTCACCGGGCTGGTGTTCAACCCGCGGGAGAAGGGCCTGCTGTACGCGCGTACCGACATGGGCGGCGCCTACCGCTGGGACACCGGGGCCGAGCAGTGGATCCCGCTGACCGACTGGCTCGGCGAGAAGGACTGGAACCTGCTGGGCGTCGACGCGCTGGCCACCGACCCCGTCGACCCCGACCGGCTCTACCTCGCGACCGGCACCTACACCAACGAGTGGGCGGGCAACGGCGCGATCCTGCGCTCCACCGACCGTGGCCGCACCTTCCAGCGCACCGCTCTGCCGTTCAAGCTGGGCGGCAACGAGGACGGCCGCGGGGCGGGCGAGCGGCTGGCGATCAACCCCGCGGACAACGGCACCCTGCTGCTGGGCACCCGCAAGAACGGCCTGTGGCGCAGCACCGACCACGGCGCGACATGGAGCCAGGTCTCCTCGTTCCCCGTCAAGGACGGGGCGAGCAGCGGTGGCGGCATCTCCTTCGTGACGTACGGCCCGGCAGGCAGCAACACGGTCTACGTCGGAGTCGCCGACAAGTCCGCTTCCCTGTACCGCTCCACCGACGGCGGCAGCACCTGGCAGGCGGTCCCCGGGCAGCCCACGGGCCAGTTGCCGCAGCACGGCGTGGTCTCGGGCGACGGCTCGCTGTACCTGACGTACACCAACGCCCTCGGACCCAACGGCGTGACGGCGGGATCGGTCTGGAAGTACGCACCGGCCGGCGGAACGTGGAAGAACGTCTCCCCGTCCCAGGGCGGCTACGGGTTCTCCGGCCTGGCCGTCGACCCGCGCCAGCCGTCCACGGTGATGGTCACCACCCTCGACCGCTGGTGGCCCGAGGACGAGATCTACCGCACCACCGACGGCGGCACGACCTGGAAGGCGCTGGCGGACAAGTCGGTGCGGAACGCCTCCGGCGCTCCCTACGTCGGCACCCACACCGGGCACTGGATGACCGCCCTGGTCATCGACCCCTTCGACTCCGGGCACGTGCTGTACGGCACCGGCAACGGCATCTGGCGCAGCAAGGACGCCAACGCCACCGACAGCGGCGGCACCAGCCACTGGACCGCGGGGGCGCGGGGCCTCGAGGAGACCGCACTGATGGACGCGATCGCCCCGCCCGGCGGTGCCGCTGTCGTCACCGCCATGGGCGACCAAGGCGGTTTCCGCCACGACGACCTGAACAAGGTCCCGGCCGGGCGGCTGAGCAATCCGGTGATGACCAACAGCACGGACATCGACTTCGCCCAGTCCATGCCCTCGATGATGGTCCGCGTCGGCCACGGCGGCGCGCAGGACGGCGCCTACTCCACCGACGGCGGCATCAGCTGGAACGGCTTCAAGGCCGAGCCGGTGGCCGGTGCCCAGGACGGCCGCGTCGCGCTCGCGGCCGACGGCTCGACCATCGTCTGGACCCAGGCCGGCCAGGTCCCGTACCGCTCGACCGACCAGGGGGCGAGCTGGTCGAAGGTCAGTGGCCTGGGCACCGACGCCGTGGTCGTCGCCGACCGCTCCTCGGCCGGAACCTTCTACTCCCTGTTCCACGGCACGCTGCACGCCAGCACCGACGGTGGGGCGACCTTCACCGCCCGGGCGACCGGCCTGCCCTCCGGCCGGCTCATGGCCGTCCCCGGCGTCGCCGGAGACCTGTGGATCGCCGACGGCGGCCAGGGGCTGCTGCACTCCACCGACGGGGGCCGCACCTTCACCCCGCTCACCACGGTGAAGTCGGCCTCTGCCCTCGGCTTCGGCAAGGCCGCACCCGGTGCCTCCTACCAGGCCCTGTACCTGATCGGCACCGTCAAGGACGTCACCGGAGTCTTCCGCTCCACCGACAAGGGCGCCACCTGGCTCCGCGTCAACGACGACGCCCACCAGTGGGGCAGCATCGGCGGCATCGGCGTCATCACCGGCGACCCCGACGTCTTCGGCCGCGTCTACATCGGCACCAACGGCCGCGGCCTCCAGTACGGCGACCCGTCCTGACCCCGACGCCGTGACGGGGCCGCAGGCACAACGCCTGCGGCCCCGTCACGGCCGAGGGTCCAGCCCGGGGGCCAGGACGCTCGCCTGACCTCCCGGGCCTTCGCCGCCGGCTACTTCGTCTTGCGGTTCGCCGAGAAGGCGGGCGCCTTCCCCAGCGCTTCGATCGCCTCTTCCATCTCGCTGACCCTGCGGCGCAGCTGCACCAGCTCCTCACGCTCGGCCGTGGTCAGCGCGCCCGCCGGCGCCTGGCCCCGCTCCGCCGCCAGCTCCTCCGCGATCGCCGCCGCGAACGCGTCCACGTCGTCCTCGGTGGTGTCGAAGGAGGTCATCCAGCGGACCTCGCCGGCCTGCTCGTTCCAGGTGTAGAAGCGGAAACGCTTCTGCAGGCGCTCGGTGACGGCCGGCGGCAGGACGGCGAAGATCTGGTTGGCCTGCACCGGGCGGGCGATCTCCAGGCCCGGCAGGTCGCGCACCGCCTGGTACAGCCGCTGGGTCATCGCGTTGGAGCGGGCCGCCGAGCGCAG
Source organism: Streptomyces sp. NPDC046876 (assembly GCF_040645035.1). Classification (NCBI taxonomy): domain Bacteria; kingdom Bacillati; phylum Actinomycetota; class Actinomycetes; order Kitasatosporales; family Streptomycetaceae; genus Streptomyces; species Streptomyces sp. NPDC046876. The sequence goes on from NZ_JBEYXK010000014.1 coordinate 10,715, forward strand.
CCAGAGGTCGCCGCCGAGCAGCGCCTCGAACTGCACCGACATGAAACGCATCTTGGAGCCGAGCTGCATGCTCGTCTTGCGCAGGTGGGCCGCGCCGCGCACCGCATCCTCGTTGAGCACGATCACCGCCTCGCCGAAGAGCAGCCCGTTCTTGGTGCCGCCGAGCGAGAGGACGTCCACACCGGCGTCGGTGGTCATCTCGCGCAGGGACACGCCCAGGGTGGCGGCGGCGTTGGCGAGCCGGGCGCCGTCCAGGTAGACGAGCATGCCGAGGTCGTGCGCGTGGTCGCAGATCGCACGGATCTCGTCCGGCGTGTAGCAGGTGCCGAGCTCGGTGGACTGGGCGATCGAGACGACCTTGGGCCGGGCCCGGTGCTCGTCCTCGAAGCCCCACGCCTGACGGTCGATCAGCTCAGGGGTGAGCTTGCCGTCCCATGTGGGCACCGTCAGGAGCTTGATCCCGGCCATCTTCTCGGGCGCGCCGCCCTCGTCGACGTTGATGTGGGCCGACTCGGCGCAGACCACGGCCTCCCAGCGGTCGAGCATGGTCTGGAGCGCGAACACGTTCGCGCCGGTGCCGTTGAAGACCGGGTACGCGTGCGCGGTGGGGCCGAAGTGCCCGCGCACCACTTCCTGGAGGCGCTCGGTGTAGACGTCGGCGCCGTAGCTGACCTGGTGGCCGCCGTTGGCCAGGGCGATCGCCTCAAGGATCTCGGGGTGCGCACCCGCGTAGTTGTCGCTGGCGAAGCCGCGCTCGTCCGGGTCGTGTCGTCGCTGTACGGTCATGGTGCTCGCTGCTCGCTTACTTGTCTCGGTCGTAGGGTGTGACACATGGGGGTCGGAGGGGCGCCGACCGGTCCGCTCAGGCCGGCGCCGGCGCCGGCTCCGTCCGCGCGCGGGCCTTCTCCAGGCCGCGGACCAACGGCGGCGCGGCGAGCCCGAGCAGGGCGAAGAGCGCCGCGAGGACCAGCCAGCCGGTCGCCGCCGCGCCGACGACCAGGGAGGTCATCAGCCACGGCCCGGCGAACTGCTGGAGCCCGCGCCCCAGGGAGAACACCGCCTGGTACTCCCCCTGCCGGCCCGCGGGGGCGAGCCCGAAGGACAGGCCCCAGCTCGCCGACGCCTGGTACAGCTCGCCGAGGACGAGCACCAGCGCGCCGCCCAGCAGGGCCGCGCTGTCCAGGAGCGCGCCGTGCCCCCCGCTCACCGCGAAGACCAGGCAGGACGCCCCCAGCGCCCACCCCGCCCAGCGCAGCATACGTGCCGCTCCCGCCGGGGTACGCGCGCCCCTGCTGACCACGACCTGGAACAACAGCACCAGGACGGTGTCCACGATCAGCAGCCCCGACACCAGCAGCGCGGGCGCGTCGGTGCCGGTGACGATCCACAGCGGCAGACCGACCGTCAGCAGCGGGTGGTACAGCTCGAGAGCGCCGCACACCAGCGCGACCGCCACGTAGCGCACGTCCCGCAGCGCGGCGCTGCGCAGTACCCCGCCCGGCGCCTCGGCGGCGGTGGCCCGGGGCCCGGCGCCCGCGGGCAGCCGCATCCCGAGCAGCACGGCGACGGAGACCAACTGGAGGGCGGCGTTGGCCAGGACCGTGGCGTACAGGGCGGTCGAGGTGCCGGCCGCGATGGCGGCTCCGGCCAGCGCGGCGCCGCCGAGGAAGCCCAGGTTGAACAGGCTGCGCATCTGCGCGCTGACCCTGACCCGCTCCGCCTCGCCCACCAGCGCGTCGGTGAGCGACGCCTGCAGCGCGCCCGCCGAGGTCTCCAGGACCGCGAGGGCGCAGGCGACCGCAAGGAACGCGGCGAAGCCGTCCACCAGGCAGTACGCGGTGAAGCCGGCGGCCGCGAGCAGGAAGTTGACGGTGAGCACCCGGCCCGCGCCGAGCCGGTCCGCGAGCCGGCCGATGGGCACGGTGCAGAGCAGACCGCAGAGCCCGGCGACCGACAGGGCGAGGCCCACGCGCTGGGCGGGGATGCCGATGGTCCGGGTGAAGAACACGGCGCTGGAGGTGAGGAACACCCCGAGCCCCAGGGACTGGATGAGCGTGAGGACGCCGAGTCTGCGCGCGTTCCCGGCGGCCGGAAGGGTCTCCCGGAACCACGCGCGCAGCACGGTGCCGTACCGGCGTGCCTCAGCCACGCGGCTCGGCTTCCCCGGCCCGCTCGGTCCGCAGCCCGTACACCTCCATCGCGGTGTGCACGGCGGCGCGCACCTCGGCGGCGCTCCGCCCCCGCAACCGGAAGATCCCGCAGCCCTCGTCATAACTGCCGGGCCCGGTCATGACCTGGCCGATCGCGGGCAGTTCCTCGTGGTAGACCTCGGGGACGGCCGACCGGGGCGAGGTGCGCGCGACGACCCGTCCGGGCAGCTCGCGCGGAGCGGGGTAGATGAGCCAGCCGCCGGCCCGGGGCTCGACCGGTTCGGACGGCTGCCACAGCGGGGGCAGGCCCAGGGCCGCCCGGAACGCCTCGGCGAACAGGTCGATGCCGTAGAGGTCGACGTGCAGGAACGGCACCTGCGCGCCGCCCGGCCGCAGCCCGACCTCCAGGAACACCAGCTCGCCCCCCGGGCGCCGGATCGCCTCCAGGTGGAACGCGCCGTCGCGCAGCCCGAGCGCCCGCAGACAGCGGTCGGCGAACGTGGTGAGCTCGTCGCGCTCGGGGCCCGGGTCGAGCAGGACCGAGCCGAGCGGGCGGCCGTGTGCGTAGTCCAGGCAGGTGTGGACGTACTGGGAAGCGGTGACGAAGTGGAGGCGGCCGGCGCGGCGGACGCCGTCGACGTGGAAGATGTCCCCCTCGACATACTCCTCGCACTCGTACGCCTCGGGGTCGACGTCCTGGAGCGCGTCGCGCAGTTCCTCGAGGCCGTGGACGACCGTGACTCCCTGGGAGCCCGCCGCGGCGCGCGGCTTGAGGACCAGGGGCAGACCGCCGAGGGCGTCGACGACAGCCTCCGCCGAGGGCGCGTCCTCGAGGCGCAGGAACCGGGGAACCCGCAGTCCGGCCGCGCCGACCGCGCTCTTCATGGCGGGCTTGTCCTTGAACCGCTCGACGAGGTCGAGACCGTAGCCGCCGGGGACGCCGAGTGCGGCCGAGAGCCGGGCGGCCGTCAGGATGTCGTACTCGGACTGGCCGAAGACGGCCTCGGGCGTGCCGTGCCGGTCCGCGATCTCCCGTACGAGGGGCAGCAGGTCGTCGTGGGCGAGGCTGTCGCGCACATGGACCTCGGTCGCCCCGTCCTGGTCGAGCGCGGGCAGCCCGCCGGGGGTGGTGAGGTACACCGTCCGGCAGGGGTGGCCGTCGAGGAAACGGTGGTATTCGCCGAACTCGTCGCCGGAGCGGTTGAGGACGACGTACAGCGGTGTGGTCCGGTCGGTCACGCGTCCGCTCCCGGTCGCAGGGTGTCGGGCAGGCAGGCGTCCAGATCGGCGGCGCTCACCCGGCCGAAGCCGGGCGCGGGCCGGTCCCGGTGGGCCGGGGTCCTGGCGAGGAAGGCCGCCGCGCGAGGCTCTCCGGCGCCGCCGAGGCGCTGCCAGAGCAGCTCGGCGAGGTCCGGCATCACCGGGAACGCCAGCAGGGACAGGCCCTTGAGCCACCAGTAGGCGCCGTCCTCGGCCGCGTGGGCGACCGTGTCGTCGGCGCACCAGCGGTCGAGCGCCGCGACCGCGCGCCGGGTCGAGACACGGGCGCCGTCGAGCGCCGCGGACTGCTCGGCGAGCAGGGATTCCAGGAGGTCGGCGACGGCCGGGGCGGGCGCCTGCGGCGGCCCCTCGGGCAGTCGGCTCCAGGCGGCGTCGATCCGCTTGCCGAGGCCGTCGGCGAGCGTGGCGTTCGCGGTGTGGAGGAAGTCCGCAGTCTCGAAGCTCGCCGCCCCGGACTCCAGATCGGCCCCGGCGAGGTAGTACCGGACGGTGTCCACACCGATGGCGGGCGACGCGGCGATGTCCGCCGCCCAGATGGCGTGCCGGGCGCTGGTGGAGAACTTCCGCCCGGCCAGCTCGTAGAAGTGGTTGATCAGGCACCGGTCGTACGGCTTCATGTCGCCGTGCAGCAGGCTGGTGCCGACGATCGAGACCAGGGTGGGGATGACGTTGTCGATCCCCAGGGTGGTGATGGTGGTGACCCCGGAGTCCGGATCGAAGGCGTTCACGCCGATGCCGGAGAGCCGGCCGTGGACGGCGCCGGCGAGGCGGGCGAACATGAAGATCCCGGCGTACGGGAAGAGGGCGCGCGGCACGTCCGGCTCGGCCGCGGGCAGCGCAAGCCCCCACGTCTGCGGGGCGCTCAGCCGTACGGTCAGGCCGTCGCGCTCCAGGAAGCGCGCCACGGTCGCCCGGTAGCGGTCGGCGACGCCGAGGTCCACGAGCGTGGCGTCCAGGAGGTCGCGGTCCGGCAGCCGCAGGAAGAGGCTGGAGATCTCCCGCCAGGTCAGCGGCCCCTCGTCGAGCAGGGGGCGCGGCTCGACGACCGACTCGGGCAGGAAGTGCGCACTGCACTCCTCGCAGAAGTAGCTGGCGATGCCCGCACCGCACTCGGGGCAGCGGCCCTGGAGCCAGCCGCCCACCACCCAGCGGTCCGACGCCGCGCAGTGGGGCACCCGCTCGGTGCGCGTCAGCACCGCGCCCCGGGCCGTCAGCCGCTCGATCGAGGCGGCGACCTCCTGCTCGAACTGCTCCCGCCAGGGCTGCTGATCCGGGACGATGAACGCGTCGACGCCGATGCGCAGCGCGGCCAGGTCGTCCTGGATGCGCCGCCCGTAGCGGGCGGCGACCTCGCCGGGCGTGGAGTCCTCGGCGTGCGCCCTGAGCGTCACGTACGACTCGTACACATCGCTGCCGGTGATCACCAACGGCAGGTCGCCCCGGACCCGCAGATGCCGCGCGATCATGTCCGACCACAGGAAGGGGCCGCCGATGTGGCCGAGGTGCAGGGGGCCGTTGGGCGTGGCCTCGGGCGGCACCAGGAGGTAGTGGCGGGGGGTGTGCGTGCCCCCGGTCAGCAGGCTCATGTTCGCGTTCTCCTGTCGAGCAGGTTCAGTGCGTCCTCGGCCATGGCCGGGGCGAGTCGGTAGCCGGAGCCGGAACCGCCGATGGCCATGACCACGTCGTCGTCGCCGACCGTGTCCACGATCGGCAGATGGCCGGGGGTGAAGCAGTCGCTGAAGACCCGGCCGCCGAGCAGGTGCGGCAGGAATCCCGGTACGTGCCGGGCGAGCAGGGCTCGGGCGAGTTCCCGGTCGCGGGCATCGATGGCGAGCGGTTCGTCGGGGCCGCGGTCCCAGTCGGGCGAGGTGATGCTGAAGATCCAGTGGCCGCCGGGGCGGTGGGGGAGCAGGAAGGCGTCGGCGTCCTCCAGGACGAGTGCCGGGGCGCCCGGCGGAGGCGGCGTCATGATGTGGAACGCCACCACCTTCTTGACCCGGGCCCCGTGCTCGCGGGCAGCCGCCGCCACCGGGCCGTCGAGGACCCAGGGGCCGGGCGCGAGGACCGCCTGGGCGGCGGTGATCCGGCTGCCGTCGGCGGCGACCAGTTCGATGCGCCCGCCCGTACGGCGTACTTCGGTGACCCGGAAGCCCTCCAGGAGGGTGTTGTCCGGGCGGCCGAGGACCTCGTCGAGGAGCCGGTCGGTGAGCCGTTGGGGCTGACCTGCGGTCATGGGGGCGGTGGCCAGGAGGACTTCGTCGCTGCCGTGGGCGAGCCCGGGGAACGTCCGGTCGAGCAGGGCTCGCTGCTCCCCGGTGACCGGGCGGGTGCGTCCGCCGTCGGCCATGGTCGCGTCGAGCGCGGCCGTGTTCTCGCGCGCCACCAGCCAGCGGACGTCGACCGGCACGCGTCCGGCGTCGCCGAGTGAGGCGGCGAGCTCGTCGAAGAGCGCGGTGCTGCGGGCGGCCAGGGCGCGCTGGGCCGGGTTGTGCCCCGTAGGCGTGTCGAACCCGGCCGAGAGGCGGGTCGCGCCCGTCCCCCGTCCGGCGTGCGTGATCACGGCGACGCGGCGGCCCGGGTCCCGGCGCACGGCGTAGTACGCGGCGAGGGCGCCGACCGCGCCCGCGCCGACGACGGCGAGGTCGTAGTGGGGCGCCTCACCGGTCCCGGTGGTGCGCTCACTCATCGGGCGCCGACCACCAGAAGGAGTAGATGACCAGTTCCTCGCCCTGGTCGGCGAAGATCTCGTGGACGGCCTGCGAGGCGAAGCCCACCACGGAGCCGGGCCCGACGAGCGACCGTTCGCCGTCCACCTCCAGGGTGCCGGATCCGGCGTGGACCACCCAGATCTCCTGGACCGCGTGCTGGTCGGGCGAGCTGGTCCCGCCCGACGGCACGGTGAAGCGGGCCGCCTTGAACGGCACGTGCGGGAAGACCGAGCGGGCGAAGTCCGCCTCGGCGACGGTCACTCCGTCGGATTCCACCTCGGTCGGACCGAAGGGGACCAGGACGCCGACCGCCTCGGCCTGGAACTGCGAGACCTCGACAGCGGTCATACCGGATACCTCGTCTCACCGAGCATGCTGTTGAGGATGACCGCGCTGCGCCAGGCGAGCAGGCTGAGATTGGGATCGGCGACGCCCCAGGAGTGCCGGGCGCCGTTCTGGAGGTAGATCCGGTTTTCCGCAGGTCCGTCCCATGCGACCGAGAAGTCGTCGCCGACGACGAGCATCCCGCCGTCCCGCCGCAGCCGCGCGTCCAGCGGAGCCATGAAGTCCGGCAGCGCGTAGGCGTATCCGGTGCTCAGGATCACGATGTCGGCGGCGAGCACGGCGGGTGCCTCCGGGCCCGAGGACTCGACGACGAGCTTCCATTCGTCGGGGCCGCCGTCGATCGCGGTGACCGCGCAGTCCGCCATGAAGCGCAGCCTGCCGGGGTTGTTCTCGATGAACTCGTCGCGGTAGCTCAACCGGTAGATGTCCTGCAGGACTTGGAGGTCGATGCCGTCGCTGGTGTACTTCTGCCGCTCCAGGAGCCGGGCCTTGTGGTCGGCGGGCAGCGCGTGGAAGCGGCGTACGTAGTCGGGCGTGTAGAGGTCGTTGGCGAACGGCGAGTCGTCCATCGGCAGGAACGACGAGCGCCGGCTGACCCAGGTGATGCTCTCGGGGGCCGCGCCGGTCGCCAGGTGCCGCACGATCTCCGCGCCGCTCTGGCCGCCGCCGACCACGACGACCCGTCGTCCGGTCACCTCGGGGGCCCGCAGCAGGAACTCCCCGGAGTGGAAGACGGTGGGGCCGAGGAAGGGGCGGAACGGCTCGGGGACGGACGGGGTGAGGCCGGTGCCGAGCACGAGATGACGCGCAATCACTTCGTTTTCGCCGGTCCGGAGGTGGAAGGCACCGTCGTGGAAGTCCACGCTGTGTACGTCCGCCCCGAACGTGAGGCTCGGCAGCCGCCCGGCGACCCACTGGAGGTACTGGTTGAACTCGGCGCGCAGGACGGCCGGGAAGTCCGCCGCCAGGAACCGGTAGAGCCGGCCCTCACTCGCGAGGAACGACAGGAACGAGAAGGGACTGGTCGGGTCGACCAGCGTCACCAGGTCCTTGAGCAACGACACCTGGAGGGTGGCCTCGGGCAGCAGCAGTCCGGGGTGCCAGGAGAAGCTCTCACGGCGTTCCAGATGGGCGCCGCGCAGCCCTTCGACCGGATGTGCGAGCGCCGCGAGGCTCATGTTCGCGGGGCCGATGCCGACGGCCGCGTAGTCGAGTATGTGTGCGTTCATGGTGGGGTCCGCCGGGTCAGGACGGGACGACGAGGTCGCCGAGTGCCTGCCAGCGGTCGAGGGCGCCCTGCGGCGAGTCGGCGGTGAACAGGGCGTGGCCGAGGCGCGAGCGGCAGTCCTCGACACCCGGGATGGTCTCGCCCGGCGCGAAGTACACGGCGGTCTCCGTGACTTCCGGGAGCGCCTCCAGCTCCGTCCATCCGGAGAGCTCCCGGTACGAGGAGCGGCCCGCGGCGGAGAAGAAGCGGATGCCGGCGCTCTCGGCCTGCGGCCGCGAGAAGGCGCCGACCGCCTCCAGGTCGATGCCGAGCGCGAGGGCGACGGCCACCTTGGGCAGGCTGACGCCGGTCACGAGCCGCAGCAGCTCCACGATCCGGTCGCCCGGCAGCCGGGCGCCGATCTCGATGAGCACCGGACCGTCGGCGGCCAGGCGCAGCTCGCAGTGGAAGGGGCCGCTGGTGATGCCGACGGCGCGGACGACGTCGCCGACGTACGCCTCGACGCTCTTCAGGGTGGCGTCGTCGACGAGGGCCGGGGTGAGGTGGCCCATCTCCACGAAGTCGGGCTCGGGGCCGAGCAGCGTGCGGCTGAGGGCGACGACGGTGACCTCGCCGCTCTCCAGGACATAGCCGTCGGCGCTGAACTCCGGGCCTTGGACGTACTCTTCGACGAGCACCCGGTGCTCGTGCAGCTTGCCCATGTCGGGCTCCGGGTCGGTCACGAGCCGCTGGAACGCGGCGGTGAGCTGGTCGAGGTCATCGGCGCGGCTGACGTGGATGCTGCCGGAGCAGGCGACCGGCTTCAGCACGCAGGGGAAGCCCACCCGTTCGGCCGCGGCGCGCAGTTCGGCGTCGGTGGTCGCCTGGGCGAAGCGCGGAGTGCGCAGCCCGGCCTCCGCCACGGCGGCCCGCATGACGCTCTTGTCCCGGACCCGGTCGACGGTCGCCACGGGCAGGCCGGGCAGGTCCAGTGCCGCGGCGACGCGCGCGGTCGCCGTCACATAGATGTCGGAGCCCGGCAGCACCGCCTCGAACGGCTCGGCCCGGTGCAGTTCGAGCACGGCCGCTTCAAGGGCGGCTTGGTCGTTGGTCTCCACCGTCAGCACCGAGTCGGCCGCCGCGCGCACGGCGTCGGAGAGCCGGCGGTCGCCGGAGTCGGCGGTGGCGACGACGACCCGCAGTCCCATCTCGGCCGCGACGCCGATCAGGGTGGCGCCCCCGGAGGAGGCGGGTTCGACCACGAGGACGCGGGCAGGACGAAGTGCATCTGTGTGCGGCAAAGCGAAATCCCCCGGGGCAGAGCTGTATGGACCGGAGCGACTCGTGATCGCGGTCCTGATCGTGATCTTTCTATCCAGGCGCGTCGGCCCCGGTCAATGGATCACCACAGAAATATCTGCGGGAGCGAACCCGAGCCGCATATCTTCCGGAGTGAGAGCCCCGTCAGGGTGACCATGGCCTGCGGGTGGACCAACTACTCAGGTGAGAGGGCGTGAGGGTCACTCCAAGTCGGAGACGCTGAAGACCATTTGGGCCCCCTCGGGGTCGATGCGCTGACCCTCGTGTCGCGGAGGAGCATCCGCTGGGCCACCCACGTCGTTCCATGTCAAGGGCCAGGTGGGCTGATCGAAGGCGACGGCCGGGAGTAGTCGTACGGCGGCGGGCTCCACGGTGCGGGGGCGGGCGAGGGCTTGAAGGGTCCTGCCCGGTTGGCCATGAGGATCAGGATCGTCCCGACGTAGAGCACGGTGATGACGATGAGGACGAGCCCGACGGGGTTGCGGGGGTTGGCGTAGTACTGGTTCCCCCACTTGCTCCGTCTGAAGACCGGTTCGTCGTCGTACCGCACAGAGAGCCTCCTCAAGCCGATGGGGGGACGGTGCTTCTGATCAAAGGGTGCAGCCGGCCGCCTTCTGCGCGGCCGGCAGGTAGGCGGCGACGAAGCGGGCGAGGTCTTCACGGCGTCCGTTGACGTCGGTCGGAGCCTTCCGTACCCAGACCTCCACCCTCGTCGAATGACATGCGTTCCCCCCAGGGTACGGACGATCGGCCCGATGCCGGCGCGGTGGTGGGTTGAGGAGGACATGCCGGTCAGAGCCGTCCTGCGGCCGCATCGACGGCCACGGGCAGGGACAGCACCGTGGTCAGACCGCCGCCCGGGGTGTCCTCCGCCGTGAGCGTGCCGTCCATGGCCTCGGTGAGCCCCCGGGCCAGGGCGAGGCCGAGGCCGAGGCCGAGTCCGGCGGTGTTGTCGCGGTCGCCGAGGCGTTGGAAGGGCTCGAAGGCCCGCTCACGGTCCTCGGCGGCGATCCCGGGGCCGCGGTCGGCGATCCTGACCTCGACCCGGCCGGCCAGGGCATCCCGGGCCGACGGCCCGGCCGCGCCCCGGCCGCCGGGCCGACCTCGTGCACGGTCGTCACGCTCAGAACCTCTCGGGGAAGAACAACGCCAGGACCAGATACCCGACCAGGCTGCCCGCGACGACGGCGCCTACGACATTCTCCGTGCTCACCCGTACACCGACTCCTCCGTGCGTCCTCAACCACACCAGCGAACATCAACGAAGCGCTGAACGAAACGGCCCTGACGGCTTCCTGACGGGGCCGGCCGGGACTTTGACGGTGCATTGACGGCCGCTCCATCGACAGGGTGAAGGCGGTGTGACCGACGAGGAGGTCGGCGAGCTTGCCCAGGCGCTTGCCGGTGCGGTCCTCGGTGGCGGCGGGGACCGGGGCGACGCCCTCGTGGCCGTACAGAGGAAGGAGGCCGGTCTCGCACACCCCGCGGTTGACGGAGACCGCGGCGGCGCGAGGCGGGGGCGTGGGATCAGGCCATGCGGTGAAGGTGAGGATGCGTACGGAACCCCGGTCAGCGCCCTGCAGGGGCTGGAGGCAGGTACGCGGAGGACGCGCGGCCGATGTCAGAGGGCGGGCGGGCGGACAGCGGGCGCCGTCGGCTGCACCGGCGTGACACCGGCACGGCTTCGCCATGACGGTGGCGGACCGTCGTAGCGCGGACCGCTGTTCACGGCCCAATCCCAGCGCACCGGGGACGCGGAGGCAAGTGCCCGAGGGCTTCTTGACGGCCTTCTGGTGGCGCTTCGTCAAGGCCGCCTCGATGTCACGTGACCGCGGACGTCGGGAGCTCGGGTGATACCGGAGGACCGTCCCCCGCTATGGGGAGGGTGAGGACCATGGTGAGGCCGCCGCCCGGGGTGTCCTCGGCCGTCAGGGTGCCGCCGATGGCCTCGGTGAAGCCGCGGGCGACCGCGAGGCCGAGGCCGACTCCGGCGCCCCGTGGAGCGTCTCCGTGGCGCTGGAAGGGTTCGAAGATGCGCTCCTTGGCCTCGTCGGGGACTCCGGGCCCGCGGTCGACGACGCGGACCTCGACGCGGTTGGCCAGGGCGCTGGCGGAGACGTTGACGGGGTGGCCGGCGCGGCTGTACTTGACGGCGTTCTCGACGATGTTGGCGACGGCCCGCTCCAGCAGGCCCCGGTCGACGGCGACCATCGGCAGCGTCTCGGGGATGTCGAGGTACACGCCGTCCTCCGGTACGCCGCCCAGGGCCATCGGGACCACCTCGTCGAGGTCGGTCTCCCGGATCAGCGGGACGACCGTGCCGGTGTTGAGGCGGGACATGTCGAGGAGGTTGCCGATCAGGGCCGCGAGACGGTCGGCGCCGTCCTCGATCCCTTCGAGGAGTTCGGCCTTGTCGCCCTCGGACCATTCGACGTCGGCGGAGCGCAGTGAGGTGACCGAGGCCTTGATGCCGGCGAGCGGGGTGCGCAGGTCGTGGCTGACGGCGGCGAGCAGCGCGGTACGGATGCGGTTGGCCTCGACGAGTTCGCGGGACTTCTCGGCCTCGTCGACGAGGCGCTGGCGGTCGAGTACGACGGCCGCCTGAGCCGCGAAGGCGCCGAGGACGCGGCGGTCCTCGGCGGGCAGGACCCGGCCGGTCAGGGCGAGAGCCATGGTGTCGCCCATGGGCAGGTCGACGTCCGCGTCCTCGGGCCGGCTGACGGGGCCGGTGCCGACGGATGCCGCCGTGGTCCAGGGGTCTACCTCACTGGTGCGTTCCAGGAGGACGACCGACTGCATGGAGAAGGTCTCGCGGAGCCGTTCGAGGAGGGCGCCGAGGGAGTCCTCGCCCCGCAGCACGCTGCCCGCGAGGAAGGAGAGGATCTCCGATTCGGCGCGCAGGCGGGCGGCCTGGTGGGTGCGCCGGGCAGCCAGGTCGACCACCGAGGCCACTGACACCGCCACGCCGACGAAGATCGCGATGGCGACGATGTTCTTCGGGTCGGAGACGGTGAACTCGTGCAGGGGCGGCGTGAAGTAGTAGTTCAGCAGCAGGGATCCGAACGCCGCCGAGGCGAGCGCGGGGAACAGCCCGCCGAGCAGGGCCGCCGCCACCGTGAAGGTGAGGAAGAGCAGCATGTCGTTCGCGAGCCCGAGGTCGGGGACGAACCGGCTCAGCAGTACGGCGAGCAGGGCGGGGCCGGCGATGCCGGTGAGCCAGCCCCAGATGATGCGCGAGCGGCCGAGGCGCGCGCCGCGGGCGACGGGCAGGCCGCGGCCCTTGGCGGCCTCGTCGTGGGTGACGATGTGGACGTCGAGGTCCGGGCCCGATTCGCGGGCGACGGTGGCGCTGACCCCGGGGCTGAAGACGTACTGCCAGGAGCGGCGGCGGCTGACCCCGAGCACGATCTGCGTGGCGTTGACCCCGCGCGCGAACTCCAGCAGGGCGTCGGAGACGTCGTCGCCTATGACGTGGTGGAAGGTGCCGCCCAGGTCCTCGACCAGGGTGCGCTGGACGGCCAGCTCCTTGGGCGAGGCGGAGGTGAGCCCGTCGCTCGCGGCGATGTAGACGGCGAGTACCTCGCCGCCCGCGCCCTTCTCGGCGAGGCGGGCGGCGCGCCGGATGAGCGTACGGCCCTCGGGGCCGCCGGTGAGACCGACGACGATCCGCTCGCGCGCCTGCCAGGTGGAGCGGATGTTGTGCTCGCCCCGGTACTCCTGGAGGTACTCGTCGACCCGGTCGGCCACCCACAGCAGCGCCAGCTCGCGCAGCGCGGTCAGATTGCCGGGACGGAAGTAGTTCGACAAGGCCGCGTCGACCTTGTCCGGCTTGTAGACGTTGCCGTGGGCCATACGGCGTCGCAGTGCCTGTGGGGACATGTCGACCAGCTCGATCTGGTCCGCCCGCCGGGCCACCTCGTCGGGGACGGTCTCGCGCTGGCGGACACCGGTGATCGTCTCCACCACGTCACCCAGCGATTCGAGGTGCTGGATGTTCACCGTCGAGATGACGTCGATGCCCGCCTGCAGCAGTTCCTCCACGTCCTGCCAGCGCTTGGCGTGGCGCGAGCCGGGCACGTTGGTGTGGGCGAGCTCGTCCACCAGCGCGACGGCGGGGCGGCGGGCGAGGATCGCGTCGACGTCCATCTCGGTGAACGTGGAGCCGCGGTACTCCAGCGCGCGCCGCTCGATGAGCTCGAGCCCGTGCAGCATCACCTCGGTCCGCGGCCGGCTGTGGTGCTCGACGAAGCCGACGACGCAGTCGGTGCCCCGCTCGACCCGGCGGTGCGCCTCGGAGAGCATCGCGTACGTCTTGCCGACGCCGGGTGCCGCACCGAGGTAGATGCGGAGCTTGCCGCGTCCCATGTATCAGACTCTTCTTCTCTGTTGACGATCGGGCGGGTGATCAGGGTTCGAAGCGGTATCCCATGCCCGGTTCCGTGATCAGGTACCGGGGGTGAGAGGGGTCCGCTTCCAGCTTGCGCCGTAGCTGGGCCATGTATACGCGCAGGTAGTTGGTGTTCTCCCGGGTACGTCGGGCCCCAGACCTCCAGCAACAGCCGTGCCTGTGTGATCAGTCGGCCCGGGTGGGTGATGAGGATTTCCAGCAGATGCCACTCCGTCGGGGTCAGGCGTACGGTGCGGTCTCCCCGCCGTACCTTCCGTGCGACGAGGTCGACGGTGAACTCGTCGGTCGTGACGACGGCGACCTCGTCGGGCCGGGATGCCGCCGGGACCTCGTGCCTCCGGGCGGCTGCCCGCAGGCGGGCCAGGAGCTCGTCCATGCTGAACGGCTTCGTCACGTAGTCGTCCGCGCCGGCGTCCAACGCCCGGATCTTGTCCTCCGACGTGTGCCGGGCGGAGAGGACCAGGATGGGCACGCGGCTCCAGGCGCGGACGTTCTTGATCACGTCGACGCCGTCCATGTCGGGCAGCCCGAGGTCCAGCACGATGACGTCCGGCTTGCGTGCGGCCGCGAGCCGCAGGGCCGAGCCGCCGTCGGCGGCCTCCTCGACCTCGAACGTGCGCGCCTGGAGGTTGATCTTCAGCGCGCGGACGAGCTGGGGATCGTCCTCCACCACCAGCACCCGGGTCATCGGTGTGCGGCCTCTCCTTCGTTACGGGCACGGTGCGGAGCCGGCGGGGCGCTCGGGCACCCTCCCGGCGTGGCTGGGGGAGTGCCGCGCCCCGCCGGCTCCCGGTCCGTGCGAGGGGGAGCATCAGCTCTTGGTCAGTGCCTTGAGGGCGGTGTTGAGCTCGAGGACGTTGACCCGGGGCTCGCCCATGAAGCCGAGGGTCCGGCCGGTGGTGTGGTCCGCGACGAGCTTCTCGACCTGCTTGACGTCGAGCTTGTTCTGCTCGGCGACCCGGTGGACCTGGAGCTTGGCGTACTCCGGGGAGATGTCCGGGTCCAGGCCCGAGCCGGAGGAGGTGACGGCGTCGGCCGGGACGTCCTCGGGCTTGACCTTGTAGCCGGCGGTGGAGTTGTCGGCGACGACCGCCTCCTTGGCGGCGACGACCTGCGCGCAGAGGGTGCCTTCGCCGGCACCCTTGGTGCACTTGCCGTTCACGGCGCCGTTGTCGGCGGAGCGGTTGGTGGCGCCGGACAGGATCAGCGAGTACCGGGTGTTGACGCTGTTGGCGCCGAGTCCGTTGGAGGGGCGCGGCTGGAACCACTTCAGATCCGGCTTCGCGGCCTCCTCGGGGTCGCTCGGGTCCTTCTTGGGCAGGTCGTACCTCTGCCCGATGAGGGAGGAGCCGACGACCTGCCCGCTCTTGTCCTTGATCTCGGAGCCGTTGGCCTTGTCATTGAACAGGGCCTGGGCGATCCCGGTGACGGCCAGCGGGTAGATGACCCCGCAGATCACGGTCAGGACGAGAAGGGCGCGCAGGCCTGCCCCGATCAACCGTGCTGTGTTGCCTACAGAGTTGTTCATGTCGTCTCAGCCGATTCCGGGGATGAGGGTGATGAGGAGGTCGATGATCTTGATGCCGATGAACGGGGCGATGAGACCGCCCACGCCGTACAGCCCCAGATTGCGGCGGAGCATCCTGTCGGCGCTGGTCGGCTTGTACCGCACGCCCTTGAGGGCGAGCGGGACGAGGGCGATGATGATCAGCGCGTTGAAGATGACCGCGGAGAGGATCGCCGACTCGGGCGAGTGCAGGCCCATGATGTTGAGCTTGTCGAGGCCGGGGTAGACCACGGCGAACATGGCCGGGATGATCGCGAAGTACTTCGCGACGTCGTTGGCGATGGAGAAGGTGGTCAGGGCTCCTCGGGTGATGAGGAGCTGCTTGCCGATCTCGACGATCTCGATGAGCTTGGTGGGGTTGGAGTCCAGGTCCACCATGTTCCCGGCCTCCTTGGCGGCCGAGGTGCCGGTGTTCATGGCCACGCCGACGTCGGCCTGGGCGAGGGCCGGGGCGTCGTTGGTGCCGTCGCCGGTCATCGCGACGAGCTTGCCGCCGGCCTGCTCCCGCTTGATGAGGGCCATCTTGTCCTCGGGGGTGGCCTCGGCGAGGAAGTCGTCGACACCCGCCTCTTCGGCGATGGCCTTCGCGGTGAGCGGGTTGTCACCGGTGATCATGACGGTCTTGATGCCCATGCGGCGCAGCTCGTCGAACCGCTCGCGCATGCCCTCCTTGACGACGTCCTTGAGGTGGATGACACCGAGGACCCGGGCGCCCTTGTCGTCCTTGACGGCGACGAGGAGCGGCGTACCGCCTGCTTCCGAGATCTCGTTCGCGAAGAGGTCGGCGTCGTCGGCGACCTGGCCGCCCTGCTCCTTGACCCAGGTGGTGACCGAACCGGCCGCGCCCTTGCGGGTCTGCTTGCCGTCCACGTCCACACCCGACATACGGGTCTGGGCGGTGAAGGCGATCCACTCGGCGTGCGCCAGCTCGCCCTGGTGACGTTCGCGGAGGCCGTACTCCTCCTTCGCCAGGACGACGATGGAACGGCCCTCGGGGGTCTCGTCGGCGAGCGAGGACAGCTGGGCGGCGTCGGCCAGCTCGGCCTCGGTGGTGCCCTTCACGGGGACGAACTCGGAGGCCTGGCGGTTGCCGAGCGTGATGGTGCCGGTCTTGTCGAGGAGCAGCGTCGAGACGTCACCGGCGGCTTCGACGGCCCGGCCCGACATGGCCAGTACGTTGCGCTGGACCAGGCGGTCCATGCCCGCGATGCCGATCGCGGACAGCAGGGCGCCGATGGTGGTCGGGATCAGGCACACCAGGAGAGCGGTGAGCACGATCATCGACTGCTCGGCGCCCGCGTGGATCGCGAAGGGCTGCAGGGTGACGACGGCCAGCAGGAAGACGATCGTGAGGGACGCGAGGAGGATGTTCAGCGCGATCTCGTTGGGCGTCTTCTGCCGGGCCGCACCCTCCACGAGGGCGATCATCCGGTCGATGAAGGTCTCGCCCGGCTTCGTCGTGATCTTGATGACGATCCGGTCGGAGAGCACCTTCGTACCGCCGGTGACGGCCGAGCGGTCGCCGCCGGACTCCCGGATGACGGGAGCGGACTCTCCGGTGATGGCGGACTCGTCGACCGAGGCCACGCCCTCGACGACGTCACCGTCGCCGGGGATGACGTCGCCGGCCTCGCAGACCACCAGGTCGCCGATCTTCAGCTCGATGCCCGGGACCTGCTCCTCGCCGAGGCCGTCCTTGGTCAGGCGGCGGGCGACCGAGTCGGTCTTGGCCTTGCGCAGCGTGTCGGCCTGGGCCTTGCCGCGGCCTTCGGCGACGGCCTCGGCGAGGTTGGCGAAGATCGTGGTCAGCCACAGCCAGGCCGTGATGGCCCAGCCGAACCAGTCCGTCGGGTCCAGAAGGGCGAGGACGGTGGTGACCACCGAGCCGATGAGGACGACGAACATGACCGGGGACTTGATCATGACGCGGGGGTCGAGCTTGCGGATCGCGTCGGGGAAGGACTTGATCAGCTGCTTGGGGTCGAACAGGCCCCCGCCGACGCGGGCGGCAGGCGGCTTGTGGCCCGTGGGCAGGTCCTCGTGCGGAGCACGGGTCTCAGTGGCGGTGCTCATGATGCGAGCCCTTCGGCGAGCGGACCCAGAGCCAGGGCCGGGAAGTAGGTCAGACCGGTGACGATGAGGATCGTGCCGACGAGCAGACCGGTGTAGAGCGGCTTGTCGGTACGGAGCGTGCCTGCCGTCTCGGGGACGGGCTTCTGCTCGGCGAGCGAGCCGGCCAGCGCGAGGACGAACACCATGGGCAGGAAACGGCCGAGCAGCATCGCGATGCCGATGGTCGAGTTGAACCACTGCGTGTCGGCGTTCAGGCCGGCGAAGGCCGAGCCGTTGTTGTTGGCGCCCGAGGTGTAGGCGTACAGGACCTCGGAGAACCCGTGCGCGCCCGAGTTCAGCATCGAGTGGGGCGGGGTCGGCAGCGCCATGGCCGCGGCGGTGAAGCACAGCACGAGGGCCGGGGTGATGAGGATGTAGCAGGCGGCGAGCTTGATCTCGCGGGTGCCGATCTTCTTGCCCAGGTACTCGGGGGTGCGGCCGACCATCAGGCCGGCGATGAACACCGCGATGATCGCCATGATCAGCATGCCGTAGAGGCCCGAGCCGACACCGCCGGGCGCGATCTCGCCGAGCTGCATGCCCAGCAGCTGGATCCCGCCGCCGAGACCGGTGTAGGAGGAGTGGAAGGAGTTGACCGCGCCGGTCGAGGTCAGCGTGGTGGCGACCGAGAAGATCGCCGAGCCGGCGATCCCGAAGCGGGTCTCCTTGCCCTCCATTGCGCCGCCCGCGACGTCGAAGGCCGGGCCGTGGTGCGCGAACTCGGTCCACATCATCAGGGCGGTGAAGCCGAGCCAGATCGTCGCCATCGTGGCGAGGACGGCGTAACCCTGGCGCAGGCTTCCGGCCATGCGGCCGAAGGTGCGGGTCAGCGCGAAGGGGATGACGAGGACGAGGAAGACCTCGAAGAGGTTGGAGAAGGGGTTCGGGTTCTCGAAGGGGTGGGCGGAGTTGGCGTTGAAGTAGCCGCCGCCGTTGGTGCCGAGCTCCTTGATGACCTCCTGCGAGGCGACGGCCCCGCCGTTCCACTGCTGCGAACCGCCCGTGAACTGGCCGACCTCGTGGATGCCGGCGAGGTTCTGGAAGGCGCCGCAGGCGACCAGGACGATCGCGCCGATCACGGCGATCGGAAGGAGGATCCGGACGGTGCCGCGCACCAGGTCGGCCCAGAAGTTGCCGAGTTCACCGGTACGGGAGCGCGCGAAGCCCCGTACGAGGGCGACGGCGACGGCCATGCCGACCGCGGCGGAGACGAAGTTCTGCACCGCCAGGCCGCCGGTCTGTACGACGTGGCCCATGGCCTGCTCGCCGTAGTACGACTGCCAGTTGGTGTTGGCCACGAACGAGGCGGCGGTGTTGAAGGCCTGGTCCGGGTCGATGGCCTGGAAGCCGAGCGAGCCGGGCAGGACGCCCTGGGCGCGCTGCAGGGCGTAGAGGAAGAGCACGCTGACCACGGAGAAGGCGAGGACACCGCGCAGGTAGGCGGGCCAGCGCATCTCGGCGGACGGGTTGGCGCCGATGGCCTTGTAGATCCACTTCTCCGGCTGGTAGTGCTTCTCGGAGGAGTAGACGCGGGCCATGTGGTCGCCCAGGGGGCGGTAGGCCAGCGCGAGCGCGGCGATCAGTGCGAGGAGCTGGAGCACACCAGCGAGCACGGGACTCATCGGTGGCTAGAACCTCTCCGGCTTGACGAGGGCGAGGACGAGGTAGCCCAGCAGGGCGACGGCCACGACGAGGCCGACGATGTTCTCGGCGTTCACAGCTTGGTCACCCCCTTGGCGATGAGAGCCACCAGCGCGAACACCGCGACCGTGGTGACGACGAAGGCCAGATCGGCCATCGCGAGCTCCTGAGTGAAGTGGGAAGCAATGAATCGGCCAGATGGCCGATGACGAGATAACCGTGTCTTCATGCCGGCGCTAAGACGCCTTGACGGAGTCGATACGGGCGCACGGGAACTCTTAACGCCGCCCTGACGGAAACGGCCGGAAAGGCCCGGTCAGCCCAGGTCGGCCAGGCCGGCCGTGTCCGGGGCGGAGCCGGCCTGTGCGGCCGGCGCGACGGCCACCAGGCGGCTGCTCCTGGCGCGCGTACTCGACGACCGCCTCCGGCGAGCGGCCGTCCTCGGCCAGCCGGGCGGTGCCCTGGAGGCGCGACAGGCGGGCGGCGTCGGTGATCACGGTTGTCTGCGCAGCCACCGACTTCCTCATCACCATCACCCTCTCCGCTGCCGACGCGACCGCGCCACCGTGTCCGGGGACGCAGGGTGTCAGCAACGCGTCAGAATCGTCGCCGACCGCGTCAGAGGGCCGTCAGCGAATCGGTCCCGGAACGCATCCCTGCAGTTGGATGGGCCTCCCGGACGGGTCGACGAGGGAGGAAGCGTGCCGAAGGTGGTCGTCGGTGTCAGTGAGGGCCTGGGCGGCCTCGGAGCACTTCACCGGGCTGCTGTCGAGGCCCGGCTGCGGCAGGTGGAGCTGTGCGCGGTACTGGCATGGCAGGCCCCGGAGGGCGGACCGGGCGGCCGCACCTCCTGCGGGGTGCCGGTCCTGGCGCTGTGCCGGTCGGCCGCGGCGGATCGGCTGCGCGAGGTACTCGACACCACGTTCGGTGCCGGAACCCCGGCCGTCACCGTCACGGGCCTCACGGTGCGGGGCACGGCGGGCGCCGTGCTCGTCGACGTCGCGCGAGACCCCGAAGACCTGCTCGTGGTGGGCTCGGGCCCGCGCGGACCGCTCCGCCGCCTGCTGCGCCCTTCGGTCGCCCGCCACGTCCTGCGACACGCGGCCTGTCCCGTCCTGACCGTACCGCCCTCCCCGCTCCGGGCCGAGTACGAAGCGGCCCACCGCCGTAACTCCTGGAGGCTGCCGCTCGACGTCCGGGAACTCGCCTGACGCCGGCTCCGTCGGCTCCGTCGGCATGTCGGCCACGCCCCGCGGCCCCGCAGGCCGTGACGGTGGCGGTGCTCTGGCTGGCGCGGGGAGCAACGTCATTTATGCTTCAAGACGGCCGCGGGACGGTGGCCCGCTGTATGCGGCAACTGCGGCCACTCCGGTCTGCCGAGGAGGCGGCCGCGTCGGTCTCGGTCTGGACGGGGACCGCATGAGCTGATCTGAAGATCCTGGGGAATCGACTGACCGCCGACTGCCTCTCCGTGGCGCGGGGCGCCCGGCCCGGACGCCTGCGAACAGAAGATCCCCAGGGAGAAGTGAGGTATGCCAGTGATCTGCGTCGGAGGCATGATCGGACTCGGCAAGACGAGCGTTGCCGAACTGCTGGCCAAGGAACTGGGCAGCGAAGTCTTCTACGAGAGCGTGGAAGACAATCCGATCCTTCCGCTCTTCTACACGGCGAGCCCCGAGGAGATCCAGGCGAAGCGCTACCCCTTCCTGCTCCAGCTCTACTTCCTGCAGACGCGGTTCGCATCGATCAAGCAGGCGTACAAGCAGGGGGACAACGTCCTCGACCGGTCCATATACGAGGACTGGTACTTCGCCAAGGTCAACCACGACCTGGGCCGGATCAGCTCCCTCGAGATGCAGGTGTACGAGGGACTGCTCGACGAGATGATGCGCGAGATCGACGGCCTGCCGTACCGCAAGGCCCCCGACCTCATGGTCTACCTCAAGGCGGACTTCGAGACGGTGCTGTACCGGATCGGCCTGCGGGGACGCGAGTTCGAACAGGACGAGAGCCTCGTCGAGTACTACCGCGTCCTGTGGTCCGGCTACGACGACTGGGTGCACAAGCACTACAACGCCAGCGACGTCCTCGTCATCGACATGAACCGCACGGACGTGGTGAACAACGCCGAGGACGCGGCCCGCGTGGTGCGGGAGGTCAAGGACGCCCTGGCGGCCGGCGGGCTCCGGGTCTGAAGCGTCAGGGGGAGCCCGTCACCGGACTCCCCCTGACCGTGCTTCAACGGGTTCAGCGCAGGCGGAGCGCCTCGCTGATCGTGGTGAACAGGTCGGTCTGGTTCGTGACGCCGAGGACCCGGTAGGCCTGGGGGCCCTGGGCGGCGATGCGGACCTGCACGCCGGTGTGCTCCTGGGACTGGCCCGGGGTGTTGGTCGAGTAGTTGACCTTCAGCTGCTGGCCCTCGTTGGTGACGAGGGTGGAGGAGAGGCCGGGCGGGGCCGCCTCGAGCGGGACGATCTGGCTGGTGTGGCCGTGGTCGGCGGTGGTGACGACGAGGGTGTCGGGGTGCTTGGCGGCGTAGTCGCGGGCGACCTTCACCGCACGGTCGAAGGCGGCCGTCTCGCCGATCTGGCCACAGGGGTCGGCGGCGTGGTCCTGCTTGTCGATCGAGGCGCCCTCGATCTGGAGGAAGAAGCCCTGCTTGGAGTGCTTCTGCTTCTGCTTGGCCTCCAGCAGCTCGATCGCCTTCGCGGCGGAGTCGGCGAGGCTCGGGGTCGTCGCCGGACGGCCCGGGTTGGAGGTGGTGCACCGCTGCGGGTCCGTGCCGCCGACGGCGGCCGGCTTGCCGGTCCACTCCACCGGCACGTTGCCCGTGGCGAACAGGCCGAGCACCGGCTGGCCGGGCTTCACGCCCTGCAGGCCGGCGTTGTCGGTGACCACCTGGTAGCCGAGCTTCTGCGCCTGCTCGGTGACGGTGAGGCCCTTGTAGGTGCCGTCGGTGACCTTCTGGTCGAACCGCTTCTTGCCGCCGCCGAGGAGGACGTCGACCTTGTGGTTGACCGACTGCTCGGCGATGGAGCCGGGGCCGCCGGCCGCGATGGTGTCGGCGGGGCACTTGGCCATGTCGGCCGGACCCTGGCAGGAGCGGTCGGTGGTGTGGGAGGCGAGCACGGCGGGCGTGGCGTCGGTCAGCTCCGCGGTGGTGACGCTGCCGGTGGCGTAGCCCTTCTTCTGGGCCAGCTCCAGGAGGGTGGGGACGGCCTTGTCCGTGCCGGGCGTCTTGGAGATGCGGCCGTTGACCGTCTTCACGCCGGTGGCCCAGCCGGAGCCGCTGGCCGCGGAGTCGGTGACGTACTCGGGCGTGCCGTCCTCGTGGACCGCGTAGGTGGTGTAGGCCCCGGTCAGCGGGAACCTGTCCATGTTCAGGCGGCCGTTGGCGCCCACCGTGTAGTCGCGGGCAAGGGTGATCTCCGAGTCGCCCATGCCGTCGCCGATCAGCAGGATGACGTTCTTCGCCTTCCCGCCCTGGATCGCTCCGTTCGCCTGCTGCGCGGTGTCGGACGCGCCGGCGGTGGAGGTGATGGCCGCGGCGGCTGCGGTCGTGGCGACCAGGGCAGTGGCGATCGTGAGGTGTCGGCGCGTGGGCCTGCGCATGGGTACGGCTCCTTGGAACAACTGGCGTGGGGATGCAGCAATCAACAGGCGACAGACCAACAGCCCTCGGCAAATGCAAGGTGAACGGCTGGTCGTGCTGGAGTTTCCTGAGCGTGCACGCGTGGCAGCGGCACCCGCCGTTCCGTCCGGAATCGCCACATCCCTCCGGCTCTGCCGCCACTCGCCTTCGAGCGGCGCGTGGCGGTGGGTGGCGGTGGGTGAGGCCGGCGCGTCCGTGGGCCTTCAGTCGGCCGGGGCGCCCAGCGAGGTGAGGACTTCGCCGATGGTGTGCTCGAAGAGCGGCTCGGGGTCGCTGAGGGCGAAGTCGAGGTGTCCGAAGGCCTCCACGGCGACCGCCCCGTACAGCCGCGCCCAGCAGCTGACGAAGACGTAGATCACCTCCAGCGGCACGGGCTCGCCGGCCAGATGCTCGCGGACCTCCTCCAACTGCGCGGTCCAGGCCGGGTCGAGGTCGGTGGGGGCCTCGATGGTGCCGCGGCGCCAGAGCTGGACCATCAGGTCGAGGATGACCGCGCCGAACCGCCAACTCGGGTCGTGGGCCGGCGCCCCCGGTGCCGTGTCGGCGTCCGCCACCGGCTTGGCGAACAGCAGGGCGAACTCCCGGGGATGGGCCAGCGCCCAGCGGCGCAGCTCGCGGCACACCTCGCGCAGCCGCCGGCCCGGCCGGCCGGCCGGCTGCTCCTCGCGCGCCGCGGCGAGGGCGGCGGCCAGTTCGTCGTAGAGGTGCGAGACCAGCGCCTGGACCAGTTCCCGGTGGCCGGCGTAGTAGCGGTAGAGGCCGGGCGCGGTCAGGCCCATCTCGCGGGCGACGGCGCGGACGGTCACCGCGCCCGGCCCCTTCTCGACCAGCAGGCGCCGCGCGATGCGCATCGAATCGGCCAGCGCCTCCTCACGGACGCGGTGGCGACGCCTGCCCGCCGCGGTGCCCCGGGTGTCCGTCATGGGCCTGCCCTCCTCTTGACAAAGTTAACGGGTATCACTTTAGCTCTCCATAGAGTTAACGCTGTAAACAATTGCTCTGGGGGGCTCATGAAGCACGGCATCGTCCTGACCTACACGCTCACACCCCGCTGGCTGGCGCTGACGCGGGCCGAGCGCAATGACATGCGCGCCGCACACATCGAACCCGTCTTCGCCCGGTACGCGGACCGGATCACGGCCCGGTTCTTCGATGCCGAGGCCTTCAACGGCCGGTTCTCCGACTTCGCGGTCCTCGAGACCGAGGATCTGGGGGCCTACTACTTCCTCATCGAGGCCCTGCGCGACACCCCGCTCATCAGCGGCGGCTTCCTCGTCCTCGGCGAGGTCTTCGTCGGAGTGCAGGACGGCTTCCAGGCCTACGAGCGCACGCTGCTCCACACCGCTCCGGATGCCGGGACCGCCGTATGAGCGGATACGCTCGCGCAGGCGGCGCTGGCCGGCCTGTTCGTCACCGGCGACCTCGACCTGCTGGCCTGGCACTCGGCCAACGCCGACGTTCTCGCCACCCTCACCCTTCTCCAGGCGGTGGCCGCGCTGCTGGTGTGGCGGCGGACGGCCGGGCCGCGCCGGCCGCTCGCGGCGAGCGTCGCGCTCGTCGCACTGGTGGGCTTGCAGCAGGCTCTGGGTGAGGCGCGTGTCCTCGCCGCGCACCTGCCACTGGGCATGGCGATCTTCGGCAACACCATCGACATGGCCCCCGGCGAACGTTTCGACGTGATCGTCGACTTCGCCGACCACCCCGTCGGCAGCCGGATCACCCTGCGCAACACCGCCGCCAGCGGCGCGATGCGCGACGTCATGCGCTTAAAGAGGTCGTACGGGCCGCCCGGGACGCCACACATGTGCCGGACCGGCTTTCGACCACCTTCGAGGAGTTGATCCCCACCGCCGGGATGCCGTGCGGGGCTCGGCTGATCTCGCTCAGGGGGATTCCGGCTCGTTGAGGGTGATCGCCCCCGAGGGCAGACGCCGGCAGCCATCCGAGCGGCCGTGAGGTGGGCGGCGGCCGGCTCGGCCTGCAGCAGGAATACCAGGCCGTCATCGGAGTCCTGGTCGAACACCTCGGGGGCGGTCATGGCGCACATCCCGGCGCCGATGCAGCGCTCACGGTCGACGCTCAGGCGGGGCGTGCTCATTTCTCGTCCCAGGTGACCGGAAGGCTCTTCACCCCGAAGATGTCCGCGGTCTCCGGGCGCAGACGGACCTCGTCGGCAGGTACGGCCAGGCGCAGGGTGGGGAAGCGGTCGACCAGGGCGCGGAACGCCACCCGCATCTCGATACGGGCCAGCTGCTGGCCCAGGCACTGGTGGATGCCGTGGCTGAAGGCCAGGTGCCCGTCGTACGGCCGCCGGAGGTCGAGCACGTCGGGGTCGGCGAAGCGGTCGGGGTCGCGGTTGGCGGTGTTGTACGACAGGACGACCGTCGTGCCGGCCTTGATGGTCCGGCCGCCCACCTCGACGTCCTCGAGCGCCGTCCTGTGGAACGTCGTGGCGACGCTCAGGTACCGCAGCAGCTCCTCCACCGCCCCGTCGGTGAGCGCGGGGTCGGCGCGCAGTGCGGCCAGTTGCGCCGGGTTCTGCAGCAGCGCGAACGTGCCGAGGGACAGCATGTTGGCGGTGGTGTCGAAGCCCGCCGCCAGCAGGATGAGGCTGATCCCCTTCAACTCCTCGTCGGTCAGGTCGCTTTCGGTGAGCTCGCTGAGCACGTCGTCGGTGGGGTTCGCGCGCTTGGCGGCCACCAGCTCCGCGAGGTACTCCTGGGTCGCGGTGTAGGCCGCGATCAGCTCCTCGTCGCTCACCTCGCCGCCCATGAACGCGTCGATCTGCTCCTGGAAGGAGGCGCGGTCCTCGTACGGCACGCCCAGGATCTCGCAGATCACGATGGTCGGGATGGGCTTGGCGAAAGCGGTCACCAGGTCGGTCGGCGGCCCGGCCGTCTCCATGGCGTCCAGGCACTCGGTGGTGATCTGCTCGATGCGCTCGGTGAGGAGCCGCATCCGCCGCACGGTGAACTTGCCCACCAGCGGCTTGCGGTAGCGGCTGTGCTGCGGCTCGTCCATGAGAAGGAACTCGCCGGGCGGTGCTGCAGGAAGCTCGAAGTCGACGACGTTCATCAGCTCCTTGCGCGAGCTGAACCGGGGGTCGGCCAGGACCGACCTGACGAGGTCGTATCCGGTGATCACCCACCCGGGCTTCCCGCCGGGGTGGGTGTAGCGGCTGATGGGGCCGTGCCGTTGGGCCTCGGTCAGCTCGGCCGGCGGGTCGAAGGGACAGCCGCGCTGACGCTCCGTCGGCAGCGACGTGACGGTGTGGACGTACTCGCTCATGATGAGGCCTCGTCTCGCGATATGACGTGTTTGACGACATCGTGAACGCTGCGTTGCGTTCAGTTCCCCGTCAATTGCCTCAGCGTATATATCCAGGTGAGCGGCGGTAAATTGATGCAATGGTATGCAGTCGAACGCAACACATGCGTTGCAATGAATGTCGGCGAAGGCAAAGGTGACGGGCGGGACGCGGGTGGCACCCGTCGCTGACGGTCGAACTGCCGGCCATTTCATCTGCCGTACATGGAGCCGCGGTTCCGCTTCGCTTACTCTCGTCGCCATGGCAGCAGGAATCCTCACTGCGCGCCGCCACGTCGACCACGGGCGCGTGGCCAGCGCCCTCTGTACGGTCGCCCCGGCGCGCTGAGCGCGCCCTTCCCCCTACGGGATCCCCACCCGGCGGCCCCCGCCTGACTCCCGTCGCTTCGCCCTTCCCCGCACCGCAGCCGGTGGCTCGGAGCCGCCCGTCTGCCGTGCCCGCATGCGCCGACGCACCCAGGAGGAACGGACACCATGAGCGAGAACAGACGATTCCCGGTGAGCCGCCGCGGCTTTCTCGGCAGCGCAGCCGCCGCGGCGGCCGCCACAGCCGTTCCTGCCCTCGCGCAGGTTGCGGCAGCCGGCCCCGCCGCTGCCGCCGGCCGCCCCAACATCCTGCTGATCGTCACCGACGACCAGCCCAAGCACACCGAATGGGCCCTGCCCAAGACCGTCGCCTGGCTCGCCGACCAGGGCGTGAAGTTCACCAACGGCCACGTCACCACCCCGCTGTGCGCGCCGTCCCGCTCCAGCGTCTTCTCCGGCCGCCACGCCCACCACCACGGCGTCCGCAACAACAAGGCCTCGTACGCCCTCGACCAGAGCACCACCGTGCAGAAGTACCTCAAGCAGGCGGGCTACCGCACCGGCCTGTTCGGGAAGTACCTCAACTCCTGGGCCCTCGCGGACAACCCGCCGCACTTCGAGGAGTTCGCGCTCCTTCAGCCCGCATACGTCGACGCCCAGTGGAACGTCAACGGCACCGTTCAGACGATCAACGGCTACACCACGAACATCATCAAGAACCGCACGCTGAACTTCCTCGACAAGGCCGCCACCGACTCCCGGCCCTGGTTCGCCTATGTCACCCCGTACGCCTCCCACGGCCCGCGCACCCCGGAGGCGAAGTACGCCGACACCCCCGTCCCGGACTGGAACGGCCGGCCCTCGGTCCCCGAGAGCGACCGCAGCGACAAACCGGCCTACATCAAGAACGCCACCGGCACCCTCGCCGACGGCCAGGCCATCCGCGCCGAGCAGCTGCGCACCCTGCTCTCCGTCGACGACGCGGTGCAGGCCTTCAAGGACAAGCTCCAGGCCCTGGGCCAGCTGGACAACACCCTCGTCATCTACATCGGCGACAACGGCTTCAGCTGGGGCGACCACGGCTGGACCGCCAAGTCCGTTCCCTACCGCCCGGCGCACGAGGTGCCCTTCTACCTCTCCTGGCCCGCCGGCGGGCGCGGGGCGGGGACCGTGGACAACCGCATCGTCGCGAACATCGACATCGCACCGACCATCCTCGACGCAGCCGGCATCACCCCGGCCGCGCCCCAGGACGGCCGGTCCCTGCTCTCCACCTACAGCCGCGACCACCTGCTCGTGGAGTGGTGGAAGCAGGGCACGGCCACCGGGGGAGTGCCGACCTGGTCCTCGTACGTCGCCAAGGACGAGCAGTACACGGAGTACTACGACCTGACGACCGACGGGAACGGCACGGTGTCCGGTACCGGGCAAGTGAAGTTCCGCGAGTACTACGACCTGGTGAACGACCCCTACCAGCTGACCAACAAGCTCCACGAGGCCACCCCGGCCGAAGAGCAGGCCCTCGGCATCCCCGCCCTGGCCGCCCGGCTCGCCGCCGACCGCGCGGCCTGACCCGTACCACCGAAACGCCGGCCGGGCGCCCGTATCGCGAGGTACGGGCGCTCGGCCGCCCACCGTCCCGACGGAGCCGCCATGCCCGCATGCTGCACCCCCGGCCACACCCACGCCCTGACGCTCACCCTCGCGCCGCCGCCCCCTGCGCCCCCGCCCCCGCCCTCCCGCGTGGCACGGCAGCTGCTCAGCCTGCCCGGCGGCAGCTTCCTCATGGGGACCGACGACCCGGAGGGCTTCCCCGCGGATGCGGAGGGTCCGGTCCGCGAGGTGTGCGTGGAGCCCTTCCGGATCGCGGCCACGACGGTGACCAACGCCCAGTTCGCCACCTTCGTCAAGGCCACCGGCCACACCACCGACGCCGAGCGCTTCGGCTTCTCGTTCACCTTCGGGGCCTTCCTCTCCGAGGAGGTCGCGGCCGTCTCCCCGCCCGTGGCGGCCGTCCCGTGGTGGCGGGCGGTGGAGGGGGCGTCCTGGCGCCGCCCCGAGGGACCCGGCTCGCACGTCACCGAGCGGCAGAACCACCCCGTCGTCCACGTGTCCTGGAACGATGCCCAGGCGTACTGCGCCTGGTCCGGAACCCGCCTGCCCACCGAGGCCGAATGGGAGTACGCGGCCCGTGGCGGCCTGGAGCAGCGGCGCTACCCGTGGGGGGACGAGCTCCTGCCCGACGGCCGCCACATGTGCAACATCTGGCAGGGCGATTTCCCGGTGCTCGACACCGCCGCCGACGGCTACGCCGGGACCGCCCCGGTGAAGTCCTTCCGGCCCAACGGCTTCGGGCTCTACAACACCGTCGGCAACGTCTGGGAATGGTGCGCGGACTGGTTCACGCCGGGCGAGGAGACCTCGCGGGCGATGCGCGGCGGCTCGTACCTGTGCCACGACTCCTACTGCAACCGCTACCGGGTCGCCGCGCGCAGCTCCAACACGCCCGACAGCTCGACCGGCAACATCGGCTTCCGGGTGGCGGCCGGCCCCGCCTAGCCACCACCCGCAGCTGTGGCAGAGGCCGTTCCGGAACACGCCGGAACGGCCTCTGCCGCGAGCGGGCGGGGGTCAGGCCACGGTGACCCGGGCCAGGGCCCAGGAGGTGTGGTCGAAGGAGGTGCGGTTGTTGGCGTCCTCGACCACCAGCCGCAGGACGCGTACGCCGCGGACGTCCAGGTCGACCGGGACCGGGCCGCCGGCCGCCGTGAGGGTGGGGGTGGTCAGCAGCAGGCGGTCGTCGCCGTAGACCTTGGCCCGGGTGGCGCCGACGGTGCTCTGTTTGGCGGAGAAGTCGTCGATGCCGACCAGGGAGGTGAACCGTACGGCGGCGCCGCCGAGGTGGTAGGCGATGTCGCTGGGTGCGTGGACGCCCAGGCCCTTGGGGTACGTCGTACCGCCGAAGGAGATCAGCGGGCCGTCGCCGGCGGCGTTCTTGCCGTTGGAGGTGTCCCGCTCCACCGGCCCCCAGCCGTTGGTGGCGCTGATCCAGGTGAGGTCGGAGAGGTAGGAGTCGCGGGTGGGCGCCGGGGGCGGGGTCGGGACGGTGCTCGTCGCCGGATAGCGGACCGGGCCGGCCGGGGTGAGGGCGGTGCCCTCCGCGGTGACCTCCCACGTGGTCGCGGGGGCTGCGGCCGCGGGCGGGGTGACCTGCCAGGAGGCGGCCAGCCTGCCGCCGGCGGAGAGCTGGTCCGCGGTGGTCGGGGAGACGGTGGCCACGGTCCATCCGGCCGGGGCGCGCAGGGTGAGCGCGGCGCTGGTCCAGGGCCGGGCGGAACCGTTGTCCAGGGTGGCGGTCACGGTGAACGCCTGGCCCGGGACGGC
This sequence comes from Streptomyces sp. NPDC046876, assembly GCF_040645035.1. Taxonomy (NCBI): domain Bacteria; kingdom Bacillati; phylum Actinomycetota; class Actinomycetes; order Kitasatosporales; family Streptomycetaceae; genus Streptomyces; species Streptomyces sp. NPDC046876. The sequence goes on from NZ_JBEYXK010000014.1 coordinate 40,123, forward strand.
CAGGGCGGGCAGCGTCAGCCGGGTCCCGAACGGGGTGCGCGGGTAGGCGTCCTTCCAGGAGGCGCGCATCAGCGCCACCAGTTCCGCGGCCTTGGAGGGGTTCTTGTCGACGACGTTGCGGGTCTCGCCGGGATCGGTGGCCAGGTCGTACAGCTCTACCTGCCACTTGTCGTCGGGGAGGGCGTGGTCGCGTTCGGGGGCGAAGCGTACGGCCTTCCAGTCGTCCCGGCGGAGCGCCTCGGCGAGCCAGGTGGCGCGCTTGGCGTCCTCGGCGTTGGCCCGGCTGGTGACGCCGAGTTCGTCGCGGAACCAGTACAGGTGTCCGTGGCGGGCCGAGTCGGCGCTGCCGGCGAGCAGGGGAGCGGCGGAGAGTCCGTCCACGTCGGTGGGGGCGGGGGCGCCGCCGAGCTCGGCGAGGGTGGGAAGGACGTCGGTCAGCGGGGTGGGGCGGTTGCTCGTGCCCTGCTGGACCCGGCCCGGCCCCCAGGCGATGAGGGGGATGCGTACGCCGCCCTCGTAGAGGTTGCGCTTGTAGCCGCGCAGCGGGCCGTTGGCGTCGAACAGGTCGGGGTTGACCCCGCCCTCCTCGTGGGGGCCGTTGTCGCTGGTGACGAGGACGACGGTGTCCTGCTCCAGGCCGAGGGAGCGGAGCCGGTCGACCACCTTGCCGACCAGCGAGTCGAAGTAGCTGACCTGAGCCGCGTGCCCCTTGTTCGCGGCCGTCCAGGACCGGTCGGCGTACGCGCTGGTGTCGGGAACATCGCTGGGGGCGTGCGGGACGTTCGGCGTGAGCAGGAGGAGGAAGGGTTCGCCGGCGTGGGCGTCGATGAACTCCAGGGCGTGCTGTTCGAGGAGGTCGGGAGCGTACACCGCCTTCACGCCGCCGGCGTTGGCGGGGATGGGTTCCTTGGCGTCGTTGTGCCAGAGGTACTCGGGGTAGTACTGGTGGGCGTGGCTGTGGTCGATGTAACCGTAGAACTCCTCGAACCCGCGGGCGGCCGGATGGCTGTCCTGTCCGGCGGCCTCAGGGCCGAAGCCCCACTTGCCGATCACGGCCGTGCGGTAGCCGCGGGCCTGCAGCACCTGGGCGAACGTGGTGTCGGTCGAGGTGAGCGACCCCTGCCCGCCGGACGAGGGGTTGGCGCGGACCGTGGAGTGGCCGGTGTGGAGGCCGGTCAGCAGGGAGCAGCGGGAGGGCGCGCACACGGCGGCGGTGGAGTACGCGTCGGTGAAACGCAGCCCCTCCGCGGCGAGCCGGTCCAGGCGGGGCGTGGTGATCAGCTTCTGGCCGTAGGCGCCGAGTTCGCCGTACCCGAGGTCGTCGGCGAGGACGACGACGAAGTTCGGCGGCCTGGTGCCGGCTTGGGCCGTTGTCTCCGGGGCCGCCACCGCGGCCGTCGCCTGCTCCGCCACGGCGGCGTTTGCAGTGACGGCCAGACCGAGCGCGGCGGTCGAACCGGCCAGGAACGTACGGCGGGTGGACATGGGTGAGTGCTCCTCGGGGTTGTCTGCGGGCGTCCTGCCGATCATGGGGCGGCCACCGCGCCACGACCATGCACGGGGCATGAAGAACGTGTGACGGCGCTCGGCTCCCGTTCCGGGATGCGGTGACCCGGAGGGGGAGGTGAGCATGGAGGGGCGGCTGTCCACCCACGACATGTCGCGGGGCTCGCCGGGACCGGCGGTGCTCGGCGCCCCCGGCGGCGCGGTCTCCTGACAGGAGGGACCATGAACGACTACCCCCTGATCGCGGATCACGGCTTGGTGGGTGACCTGCAGACGGCGGCCCTGGTCACCTCCGACGGGACGGTGGACTGGTGGTGCACGCCGCGGTTCGACTCGCCGAGTCTGTTCGCGTCGCTGCTCGACAGCGACCGCGGGGGCCACTGCCGCCTCGCCGCCGATGTCGGGGACCGGGCCACGGTGCGCCAGCTGTACCTGCCGGACACGCCGATCCTCGTCACCCGGTGCATGGCCGAGGAGGGCGTCGGAGAGGTCATCGACTTCATGGAGCCCATCTCCGCGCCTGCTGCCGCCGCCCGGCACCGGCTGGTCCGGGTCGCCCGGGTCGTCCGCGGCGCCCTGCCCTTCGAGCTGCTGTGCCGGCCCCGCTTCGACTACGGCCGGGCCGCGCACACCCTCGGCGGCCTCGACGACGGCAGCTTCGTCTTCCACGGCCCCGACACCGGCCTGCACGTCCAGGCGACCGCCCCCGTCCTGCTCCACGCCGACGGCTCGGACGTCTCCGCCCGTTTCACCCTGCGCGCCGGGGAGAGCGCCGCCGTGGTCCTCACCAGCGAAGCGGCCGAGCCGGGCGTGCGCAGCGAGCGCCCCGGCGGGCCACCGCCGACCATCGAGGAGGTGACGGAGGCGTTCGACGCCTGCCGTGACTTCTGGCTCGGCTGGCTGCGGTCCTGCCGCTACAAGGGCCGCTGGCACGAGATGGTCGTCCGCTCCGCGATCACCCTCAAACTGCTCACCTACGCCCCCACGGGCGCCCCCATCGCGGCGGCCACGATGGGCCTGCCCGAGCAGATCGGCGGCGAGCGCAACTGGGACTACCGCTACACCTGGGTGCGCGACGCGTCACTGTCGGTGCGCGCGCTGATCGACCTGGGCTTCACCGCCGAGGCGGAGGCCTTCCGCCGGTGGATGCGCGAGCGCCTGGAGGCCGGCGGCACCGCCTCCGGGGAACCGCTGCAGATCATGTACCGGGTGGACGGCGAGCCGCACCTGACCGAGGAGGTCCTCGAGCATCTGGAGGGCTACCGGCGTTCCGCCCCCGTCCGGGCCGGCAACGCGGCGGCCGACCAGATCCAGCTCGACATCTACGGCGAAGCCGCGTACGCCATCGCCCAGACCGACGACATCGGCGGCATCCGCGGCTGGCGGGTGTTCGCCGGCCTCATCGACTGGTTGTGCGACCACTGGGACCGGCCGGACGAGGGCATCTGGGAGACCCGCGGCGGCCGTCAGGACTTCACCTACAGCCGGCTGATGACCTGGGTCGCCCTCGACCGGGCGATCCGCCTGGCCACCGCTCACGCCCGCCCCACCGACCTCTCCCGTTGGCTCGAGACCCGTGACGCCGTCTTCCGGCAGGTCGTCGAGCGCGGCTGGAGCGAGGAGCGCGGCGCCTTCGTCCAGCACTACGACACCGATGTCCTGGACGCCTCACTGCTGCTGATGCCCCGGGTCGGATTCCTGTCGCCCACCGATCCGGACTGGCTCAGCACCCTGGACGCCATGACCGACGAGCTCGTCAGCGACAGCCTCGTCTACCGCTACGACCCGCAGGCCTCACCCGACGGCCTGCGCGGTTCCGAGGGCACCTTCAGCCTGTGCAGCTTCCTGTACGTCGAGGCCCTGGCCCGCTCCGGCCGCGTGCACCAGGCCCGCTACGCGTTCGACAAGATGCTCACCTACGCCAACCACGTCGGCCTGTTCGCCGAGGAGATCGGCCCGTCCGGAGAGCAGCTCGGGAACTTCCCGCAGGCCTTCACCCATCTCGCGCTCGTCGCCGCAGCCCTCGCACTCGACGAGGAACTCGACCGCGCCGAACGCCCGGGCGTCTGATCCGCCCGCCGGGAAGAGAGGCCAGGTCCGTGACCGAAGACCCCGCCGTCAACCCGCACGCCGACCCCGCCCGGTCGGGTGCCGGCACGCGGATGCTCGCACCGCTCGCGCTGGCGCAGTTCATCTGCAGCTTCGCCGGCTCGAACATGAACGTGATGATCAACGACATCAGCCGCGACCTCGACACCACGGTGCAGGGCGTGCAGGTCGCGATCACCCTGTTCCTGCTGGTCATGGCCGCCCTCATGATCCCCGGAGGCAAGGCGACCGACCGGTTCGGACGCAAACGCTGCTTCCTCACCGGCCTGGCCGTCTACGGCGTCGGCGCGCTCCTCAGCGCCGCCGCGCCCGGACTCGGCGTGCTGATCCTCGGCAACTCCATCCTCGAAGGCGTGGGCACGGCCCTGCTCATCCCTCCGGTCTACATCCTCACCACGCTGCTGTTCACCGACCTGACCTCGCGCGCCCGCGCCTTCGGAGTCATCATGGCCGCCGGCGGTGTCGGTGCGGCCGCGGGACCGCTGATCGGCGGGCTGATCACCTCCGCGATCAGCTGGCGCGCCGCGTTCGTCTTCCAGGCCCTGATCATCGTGCTGATCATCGCCCTGAGCCGGTCGATCGCCGACCCGCTGCCACCCGACCCCGACCGGCACTTCGACGTCCGCGGCGCCGTCCTGTCCGCCGCCGGGCTGGTCCTGATCGTCATGGGCATCCTCGCCGCCGACAACAACCTGTGGCTCATGCTCGGCCTGCTCGCCGCCGGCATCCTCTTCCTGGCCTGGTTCGTGCACTGGATCCGCCGGGAGGAGCGCGCCGGAACGGAACCGCTGCTGTCCACCAGCCTCTTCCGCAACCGCACCTCCAACCTCGGCCTGGTCACCCAGAACGCCCAGTGGCTGCTGCTCATGGGCACGTCGTTCACCGTCGCCACCTACCTGCAGGTCGTACGCGGCTACGACGCCATCCAGACCGGCATCATCTTCACCGCCGCCACCCTCGGGCTGCTCGTCTCCTCGCTCGCCGCGGAACGCCTCGCCCGGCGCCTTCCCCAGCGGACCCTGATCATCGCCGGGTTCGCCCTCGCCGTCGTCGGCATCGCCGCCCTGATCAGCCTGGTCGCCGGAGCGCCGAGCGCCTGGGCGTTCGCTCCCGGTCTGCTGCTGATCGGCCTCGGCCTGGGCGTCATGCTCACGCCGTCCGTGAACGTGGTCCAGTCCGCCTTCCCCGAGGACCGGCAGGGCGAGATCTCCGGGCTGTCCCGGAGCATCTCCAACCTCGGCTCCTCCTTCGGCACGGCCATCGCCGGCACCATCCTCGTCGCGGACCTCACCGAGAACGCCTATGCCGCCGCCATGGCCAGCCTCGCCCTCGCCGCCCTGATCGGCCTCGCCACCGCCACACGACTCCCGCGCACCACCCCGCCCGCGAACACGGCGCAACCCGGAGCGTGACTCGCGCCCGGTCAGGAACCGGCCCGGTCAGGAACCGGACGGCGGTGGCCACGGTGGCTGCTGGGCGCCGAGGAGGTGCGCGCCCATGTTCTGCTCCATCATCCGCAGCGCGGCCTCGGCGAGGTCCGCATGGATGTGGGCGACCGCGGCCGTGGGAACGACGACGTCGAGGTGGCGGATGTGCGCGTCGAGGGCGGAGTACAGCACGCACTGCTCGGTGACCTGGCCCACCAGGATCAGGCGGGCGATGTCCATGGTGCCCAGCAGGTACGCGAGCGGCGTCTCGTAGAAGACGGAGTGGCGGGCCTTGAGCACGAAGAGGGAGTCCCCGTCAGGCAGGACCGGCTCCACCAGTTCCGGATGCTCACCCGCCATGGCGGCGTCGACGATCTGCCCGTGGTGGGAGCGCCACTGCCCGAAGTTGTCGTTCGCGTAGATGACCGGCACGTCGGCGGCGCGGGCCGCGGACACCACCTCCACGACAGCGGGCAGTGCCGCGCGGACGGAGGGAACGAGGAGATCGGCGTCCTGGTGTCGGTAGGGGTTGAGCATGTCGGTGACCACGACGGCCGTGTGCTGCAGGGCGTTGTCCATGCCCCGAATCTGACCTGCGCAGTCCTCTGCGCGGCCCACGCCACGCCGCGGCGGTCGATACGACGCCGGGGGTTCGGTTCCATCTCCCGCGCATGGGTGCGGCCGGAGTGGAAAAGCGCTGGCTATGAGGCGCACAGGAAGACCCGACCAGGATGACGACCGCCGGCCGCCGGACGCGGCCCGAGAGGGCGGACCGGGCCACGATGACGTCGTGGGTACGGACCGGCAGGTGGAGGACCGGCAGGTGGAGGAACGGACGCCCGATCGGCTGTCGCAGTTGCCCGAGCGGTCGTGGAAGGCGGTGCTGCGCGGGACGCTGAAGGAGTTCAAGGACGACGAGCTGGCGGACCGGGCGGCGGCGCTGACCTACTACGGGATACTGGCCCTGTTCCCGGCGCTGCTGGTGCTCGTGTCCCTGCTCGGGGTCGCGGGAGAGTCGGCGACGAAGCAGGTGCTGGACAACCTGCGAAGGCTCACCCCCGGCGCGGCACGCGACGTGATCAGCAATGCGATCCAACAACTGCAGGGCCACAGCGGAGTCGGATCCCTGCTGGCCGTCGTCGGCCTCGCCGTCGCGATCTGGTCCGCCTCCGGGTACGTCGCCGCGTTCATCCGCACGTCGAACGCCGTCTACGACATGCCGGAAGGACGCCCGGCGTGGAAGATCCTCCCGCTGCGGCTGGCCCTCACGGTCACGCTCATGGTCCTCGCCGTCGCCGGATCCCTGATCGTGGTGTTCACCGGAGCCCTGGCCCGGCAGGCGGGGTCGGCGCTGGGAATGGGGGACACCGGGATGACGGTGTGGTCGATCGCGAAGTGGCCGGTCCTGGTCCTGCTCGTCACGCTCATGATCGCGCTCCTGTACTGGGCCGCGCCGAACGCCAAGGGCCGCGGCTTCAGATGGATCACCCCGGGCAGCCTCCTGGCGCTGGTGATCTGGATGGCCGCCTCGGCCGGGTTCGCGTTCTACGTCGCGAACTTCGGCTCGTACAACAAGACGTACGGCACCCTGGCCGGCGTGATCATCTTCCTGGTGTGGCTGTGGATCACCAACCTCGCCATCCTCCTGGGTCTGGAGTTCGACGCCGAGATGGCCCGCCAGAGGGCCGTCGCGGGCGGCCACCCCGCGGACGAGGAGCCGTACGTCGAGCCGCGCGACACGCAGAAGTGGAGCGAGGAGGAGCGCAGACGCCTGGACTGAGCCCGGCTCCCTCCCGGGCCCCCGCAGATGATCGACGGCGTCAAGGCCGACGAGACCACGGAGAAGGTGCAGCGATGACCCAGCACTCCCCGGGCGAGAAGTCCCGGAGTCACCGATGAAGGCCTCCGCGATCGCCTACAAACCCGTCGGGCTGGCACTCGGCGCGGCCAGCGGCCTGATCGCCGGAGCGGCCTTCAAACAGGCGTGGAAGATGATCGGCCACGAAGACGACGCACCCGACGCCACCGACGAGCAGCGCACCTGGCAGGAGGTCCTGTTCGCCGCGGCCCTACAAGGGGCGATCTTCGCCGTGGTGAAGGCCGCCGTGGACCGGGCGGGAGCCGCCGCCACCCGGCGGCTGACCGGCACCTGGCCCGGCTGAATCCGCGCCGCCCCGAGTGCCGGCCCCGCCTCGCCGCCACCCGATCGAATCCCCCGCCCGGGGGATCTCGGAAGGGGTGGCAGCGATCTATGCTTCCTCAGGCACGCAACGTGATCAAGTGAATCCGCAGAGTGAGAGGGGCTTGGCGTGAACCTGCTGGACATCAAGCTGGACCGGTCGTTCGACGTCTTCGATTCGGACCGCAAGGGGCAGCTGCAGCGATCGGACGTCCTGGCGGTTTCGGACAGGCTCGCGGAATCACTGGGTGTGGCACCCGATTCCGTGGCCGGGCTCAGGGATTCCCTCGGCGGTCTCTGGGACACCGTGTTCCACACGATGGACCGCAACGGCGACGGCGCCGTCGACCGGCAGGAGCACCGGGCCGCGTTCCGGGCGCGGATCGTCAGCGACCAGAACAGGATCTGGGACCGGATCAGGAACCTGAGCAACGCCTGGACCGCGCTCGGCGACCGCGACGGCGACGGCATGCTGAGCCGCGACGAGTACACGTCCCTGCTCCACGGCATGTTCAGGCTGCCCCGCCAGACGTTCGACGAGGCGTTCAGCGCGCTCGACCGCGACGGCGACGGGCAGCTGAGCCGTGACGAGATCAGCGTCGCGATGAAGGAGTACTACACCAGCCAGGACCACGCGGCACGCGGCAACCAATTCTTCGGACGACTCTGATCTCGCCAGAGACGTAACGGTCCTCGGCTCGTTGACCGGAGAGGCAGCTCACCGATCAACACACCCAGGAGGACCTCTCATGGTCGAAGCCGCACTGCCGGTGATCCTTCTCGCGGATCCCGATCCGCTCCGTCGGCACGAGACGGCCGAGCTGGTACAGCGCTGGTACCGGGCGTCCTTCCGGGTCCTGCAGGTCGGCGGGTTGGCCGAGGCGGGGCGCGTGCTGCAGTCGCTGGCCGAGCGGAACGTGCCCGTCTCCGCGGTCGTCGCCGACGAGGACCCGGGGCGGTACGCCGCACAGCACCCGCACACGCGCTGGTTGTCGCTCGCCGAGGACGGCTCGGCGCCGCTCGACCCGTCCGTCGTGGCCGTCGACCGGGAACGCGACGCGGACGGGAGCGGTACGGGCCTGGCCGAGCGCCTCCGGGCCGCCCTCGACGACTCCCTGTGCACCTGGAACGCCGAGCACCGCGGCGACCTGCCCACCGCCGAGGTGCGCGGGTACCGCTTCTCGCCGGCCGCCTACGCGATCCGCGACTTCCTCGGCCGCAGCGGTGTCATCTTCCGCTGGGTGCCGGAGGAGGGCAGGGGGGACGCGCCGGTGACCGTCCGGCTGGGCGACGGCACCGAGCTGGTCGATCCGTCGATCAGTGAGCTGGCCGACCGACTCGGCCTCATCCGGCCGGCCGAGCACGAGCACTACGACGTCGCGGTGATCGGGGGCGGCCCCGGCGGCCTGTCCACGGCCGTGTACGCCGCCGCCGAGGGCATGAGCGTGGTCGTCATCGAGGACGACGCCCCCGGCGGCCAGGCGGGATCGACCTCCAGGATCGAGAACTACCTGGGCTTCCCCGTCGGCCTCACCGGCGGCGACCTCGCGCAGCGCGCGCTGCAGCAGGCCCTCCGGGCCCGCGTCGAATGGCAGCCCACCCGTGTCGCCACCCGGCTGGCTCCCACGGACCGGGGAGACCACACCGTCTCGTTCGTCAAAGCGGGCACGGACGAGTCCGCTTCGGTCTCGGCGGCCGCCGTGGTGGTGGCCACGGGTGTGGAATGGAACCGGCTGGCCGGCCCGGGAGTCGAGCGGCTCCTCAACTCGGGCGTGTATTACGGCGCGTGCCTGTCCGACGCGCCCTCGGCCGCCGGCGAGGACGTCTACATGGTGGGCGCGGGCAACTCCGCCGGGCAGGCGGCCCTCTACTTCGCCCGCTACGCCCGCTCCGTCACCCTGCTCGTCCGAGGCGCCGATCTCGGCGCCTCCATGTCGAACTACCTGGTCCGGCGCATCGAGCGGACCCCGGGCCTGCGCGTCCTGCTCGGTACCGAGGTGGCCGAATGCCTGGGCGAGACCACGCTCACCGGGCTCCGGCTGCGCGACCGCGCCGGGGGCGAGCGCACCGTCCCGGCGCAGTGCCTGTACGTCCTGATCGGCGGCCGCCCGTCGACGGACTGGCTCGGCGGCGTCCTCAAGCTGGACGACCGCGGGTACGTGCTGACCGGCAGCGGCGGCGCCGGCCCCGACGCCATGCCGATGGAGACCAGCCTGCCGGGGGTCTTCGCCGTGGGCGACGTACGGTCGGGCTCGGTCAAGCGGGTCGGAGCCGCGGTGGGCGAAGGGGCTGCTGTGGCTCAATGCCTGGTCGAATACCGCCGTCAACATCCCGGGCTATTTCAGGACGCCGGCGCCATGCGGTGACCGTTGATCTCCGATAATCGATCCGGCTGATTCCCGCGTGTTTATCGATCTTCCTTTGCGGTCGTTGTGCATTTCCGATCGGGATAGCCGGGCGTCGAACCGTTCTTGAGCGGTGCAGGTTGACTGGGGCGCCTGGCGTAGCTGATTCTGCTTCGGGTGACCGGGGGCTCGTCCCGTCGGACGGGCCCCGACTCCCCGCTTTCAGCAGAATCCACGGGGCCGCAGGAATTTCTCCGTACCGCCGCGCGCATCTCCGTCCCAATTCCTTTCGGATTTGCTCGTCCGAGTATTCTTTCACGTCGTCACAGGAGGCGATTCGCCATGCCCGCGATATCCGTCGGTAATTCGCGCATCCACTACACCGTGACCGGCGAGGGTCCGGCCCTGGTGCTGGTGCACGGCGTGGGCAAGGGCGGCCAGGTCACCTTCGGCCACCTCGTCGAGGAGTTCGCCCGCCGCAACACCGTCATCCTTCCCGAGCTGTCCGGCAGCGAGACGGCCACGGACGACGGCACGCCGCTGACGGTGGAGCAGCTCGCCGACGAGGTCGCCGCCGTGATCGAACATGCCGGCCTCGGCCCCGTGGACCTGGTGGGCTTCTCCCTCGGCGGGGCCGTCGTGGCCGCCACGGCCGCCCTCCACCCCGAGCGCGTTCGCCGCCTGATCCCCGTCGGCGGCCTGGTCAAGTCGGACCTCTACATCGAGAACCTGATCGGTCTGACCCTGAGTCAGAAGCACGACCCGAAGGCCTTCGGCCGCGTGCTCAGCACCACCGCCTTCAGTCCGCGCTACATCCGCAGCCAGGCCAGCCTGAGCGACGTGGAGGACCTCGGCGCCGAGCTGAGCCCCTCCGACGGCCGCATCCGCCAGCTCGAGCTGCTCGTCCGGGTGGACATCCGCGACCTGGTCGGGAAGGTCCGCGCCGAGACCCTCGTCCTGGCTCCCTACCCGGACGCCGCGGTGCCCGCCGAGCACTCCCGTGAGCTGGCCGCCGCCATCCCGAACGCGTCGTACACCGAGATCGACAGCGGCCACATGGTGATCTTCGAGAAGCCGGTCGAATTCGTGAAGCTGGTCCAGGACTTCATCCACCAGGCCTGACCGCCGCCCGGCACGACCCGGCACGACCCGGCAGGGCCCGGCAGGGCCCGGCAGGGCCCGGCACGACCTGGCAGGGCCCGAGGCGGCCCACCCCGCCCTTCACCACCATCCCGGGCGCACTCCGCGCCGATTCCAGGAGGAAGCATGGCCAAGATCCTGCTTGCCGTCAGCAGCCACGAGACCTTGGGGGACACCGGCAACCGGACGGGCTACAGCGTCTCCGAGGCGGCCCACCCCTACAACGTCTTCATCGACGCCGGCCACGAGGTCGACTTCGTCTCCGTGCGTGGCGGCGAGCCGCCGGCCGTCGTCTTCGACGGCGAGGAGGACGACTCGGAGATCGTCGGCTTCCTGGCCGACGACACCGTCAAGGCCAAGCTCGTGGCGACCCGCCGGGCGGCCGACGTGGACCCCGCCGAGTACTCCGCGATCTTCTACGTCGGCGGCCACGGTGCCATGTGGGACTTCCCCGACTCCCCGGACCTGGCCCGCATCGCCCTGGACATCCACGGCCGCGGCGGCGTCGTCTCCGCCGTCTGCCACGGCCCGGCCGCCCTGGTCAACCTGAGCCTGCCCGACGGCGCCCCCCTCGTGCGCGGCAAGCGCGTCGCCTCCTTCAGCAACGAGGAGGAGAACTCGCTCGGCCTCGTCGAGGTCATGCCCTTCCTCCTCGAGGACCGGCTGAAGGAGGCCGGGGCGCTGCACGCCAAGGCGCCCCTGTACGAGGCCCACACCGAGAGCGACGGCCGGGTCATCACCGGGCAGAACCCCGCCTCCGCCGCCCCCGTGGCGCGGCTCGTCGTCGCCGAGCTCGCGACCGCCGCGGGCCGCTGACCCGGAGACGGCCATCCGGTCCCCCGTCCCGGTTCCACCGCCGACCTCCGGCGGACGCACCCCATCGCAGATCGGCCCCGGCCCGGACCGCCGCGGCCCGAGGAGGCAGACATGTACGGCTTGATCCAGGTCGCGGGCGTCATCGACCAGTCCGAGGCCGACCTCATCATCGAGGAGGGCGCGGACTGGCTCGGCTTCGCGCTGCGCCTTCCGGCCAAGAACGAGGACCTGTCGGAGGCCGAGGCCGCGGCCATCGTCAAGGCGATCCAGCCCGACACCAAGGGCGTCATCATCACCTATCTGACCGATGCCGACGACATAGCCGGCTTCTGCGCCGAGATGGGCGTCGGTGCGATCCAGCTCCACGGCGACGTGACCCCCGCCGAGCTGCGCCGGCTGCGGAGCCTCGCCCCGGACCTCTACGTCCTCAAGAGCCTCGTGGTGAAGACGGACAACATGGAAGAGCTGCGCGAGGTCGTCGCGACCTCCGCCGATTGGGTTGACATGTTCATTACCGACAGCTTCAACCCGGCCACCGGAGCCAAGGGGGCGACCGGGCTGACCCACGACTGGAGCGTCAGCGCCGAACTCGCCAGGATCTCGCCCAAACCCCTGATGCTGGCCGGCGGGCTCACCCCGGAGAACGTCGCCGCGGCCATCGAGGCCGTCCGCCCCGCCGCCGTGGACGCGCACACCGGCCTGGAGGACCCCGCCACCCGGCGCAAGGACCGCCAGAAGGTGCGCACCTTCGTACGGGAGGCCCGCGCCGCCTTCGCCCGGGTCGCCGCGCAGGACGGACGGAGCGGGTCCTGATGGCCACGTACACCGAGCCGCCGCGCGGCGTCACCCACCTCCTGCCCCAGACCAACCGGCTGCGCGCCCAGCACTCGATCATCCGCGACCACCGGGCCCGCAGGGAGGAGTTCGTCCCCGCCGCGCACCGCATCATCCGCGGACTCCTCGACGCCGCGCTGGACCAGATCCCCTACGAGCCCCGCGACGTGCGCACCCCGGTCGGGCGGATCTACCACGGCCTGGCCCCGGCCACCCCGGTCTACGGCGTGTCCATCGCCCGGGCCGGTGACAGCATGGAGTCCGAGCTGCGCGCCATGGCGCCCGAGACGCGCCTGGGCAAGATCCTGATCCAGCGGGACAAGGTCACCAAACTCCCGCACCTGCACTACGCGGCGCTGCCCGCCGGCATCGACCGCGGCCACGTGCTGCTCCTCGACCCCATGCTCGCCACCGGCGGCACCGCGCTGGCCGCGATCGGCGTACTGCTCGACCACGGAGTGCCCGAGGAGCACGTCGTCTTCGTGAACCTGCTCTCCGCCCCCGAAGGGATCAAGGCCGTCCACGACCGCCATCCCGCGGTGCGGATCGTGACCTCCTCCATCGAGGAACGCCTCAACGAGAACGCGTTCATGCTCCCCGGCATCGGTGATTTCGGCGACCGCTACTTCGGGACCGACGTCCCGGCCTAAAGCGCCCTTCCCCGTCGGAGCGTGCGGGGCTGCGGACCCCCGCGACCCCGCCGCTGCGACCTCGCGGCCCTACGCCACCGCATCTCATCGCCTGCATCGCATTGCATTGCCACCCAGGAGGACTCCCCATGTCCACCGCCGACACATCCTCGTCGACGACCAGGATCTCGATCGTCTACTACTCGGGCACCGGAAACATCCACAAGCTCGCCGTGGCCGCGGAGGAGGCCGCCGCCAAGGCCGGCGCCGAGGTCCGGCTGCGCCGGGTCGCCGAGTACGTCGAGGCGTCCCTGGCCCCCGAGTTCACCGAATGGACCGAAGCGTGGCGGGAGAACGCCGGGGCCACCGCGGCCGTTCCCACGGCCACTGCCGACGACCTCGACTGGGCCGACGCGATCCTGCTCGGCGGCCCGGGCCGGTTCGGAATGATCGCCGCGCCGCTCAAGCACTTCATCGACCTCGCCTGGCCCCTCAACGCGCGCGGCGGCCTGGCGGGCAAGGTCATGTCCTCGTTCACCTCGACGGGCGCCCCGCACGGCGGACAGGAGGCGACCATCCTGTCGCTCAACACCGTCTTCTACCACTGGGGCGGGATCATCGTGCCGCCCGGCATCACCGACGACATCATGACGGCGCCCAGCAACGGCAACCCGTACGGCGTCAGTTCGGTCTCCGGCCGGCAGGCGGTCCCGGGCCGGCTGGCGGAGAACGTCACCGAGGACAACCTCGCCGCCATGGCCCACCAGACCCGCCGCATGCTCGAGGTCGCCGACGCGCTGCGAAGGGGCCGGAGCGCCGGGGCCGACCGGTGACCACCCACGCATACCCAGGGGGACTCACATGACGACCGACGCGGCCGGCCGGAGCCCGGCCATCCGCCCGTTGCTGACCGAACTGCTCCTGCGCACCGCCGCCGAACGCCCGGACGACACGGCGGTGATCGGCGGCGAGGAGCACACGACCTTCGCCGAGCTGGTCGCAAGGAGCCGAGGACTGGCCGGGCGACTGCGGGAGCTCGGCGTGGGCGCCGACCACTGCGTGGGGCTGTTCACCGAGCCCTCGTCCGACGTGGTGACCGGCGTCTGGGGCATCCTGTTCGCGGGCGGCGCCTATCTGCCGCTCGCCCCGGAGTACCCCGAAGAGCGACTGCGCTACATGATCGAGCACTCCGGTGCGAAGGTCATCGTCACCCAGGGACACCTCGTCGAGCGCCTGGCGGCGCTGGCCCCCGCGGACACCGTGATCGTGCGGGTCGAGGAGGCCCGCCCGGGGGACCCCGGCGCGGACGCCGACATCGACCCCGGCTCCCTCGCGTACGTCATCTACACCTCGGGCAGCACCGGCCGCCCCAAGGGCGTCATGATCGAGCACCGGAGCATCGCCCACCAGATGTCCTGGCTGCGGGCCGCCCACGGAATCGACCGCACCCGGACCGTCCTGCAGAAGACGCCGATCAGCTTCGACGCCGCCCAGTGGGAGATCCTCGCCCCGGCCGTCGGCGCCGCCGTCGTGGTGGGCGCAGCCGGCATCCACCGGGACGCCGAACGGCTGGTGCAGGCGGTCAGGGCCCATGCGGTGACCACGCTCCAGTGCGTCCCGACCCTGCTCCAAGCGCTCCTGGACACCGAGGAGTTCGACTCCTGCGTCTCGCTGGAACAGGTCTTCACCGGCGGCGAGGCCCTCTCCAGGCCCTTGGCGCGCACGTTCCTGGAGACACTCCCGGACTGCGATCTGATCAACCTCTACGGACCGACCGAGTGCACGATCAACTCGTCGTCCTTCACCGTGTCCCGGTCCACGGTCGGAGACGGCCCACACTCCATCTCCATCGGCGCCCCGGTCGACGCCACCGAATACCACATCCTCGGCCCCGACCTGACCGAACGGGCCGTGGGCGAGATCGGCGAGCTGTACATCGGCGGCGTCCAGGTCGCGCGCGGCTACCTGCACCGGCCCGACCTGACCGGGCAGCGGTTCACGGACAACCCCTTCGGCCCCGGGCGGCTCTTCCGCACCGGCGACCTCGCCTACTGGAACGCCGACGGCACCGTCCAGTTCACCGGCCGCGCCGACAACCAGGTCAAACTGCGCGGGTTCCGGGTGGAGCTCGACGAGATCAGACTCGCCATCGAGACCCACGACTGGGTCCGGCACGCGGCCGTACTGGTCAAGGACGACCCGAGGACGGGCTTCCAGAACCTGATCGCCTGCGTCGAGCTCGACCCGAAGGAAGCCGCCCTGATGGACCAGGGGAGCCACGGCGCGCACCACCGGTCCAAGGAGAGCAAGCTCCAGGTCAAGGCCCAGCTGTCCAACCCGGGCATACGGTCCGCGGCCGAGCTCGCCGGCCTCCCCGTCCTCGAGCTGCCCGGCCGCACGGCCACGCCGGACCAGCGCAGCCTCGCCTTCGCCCGCAAGACCTACCGCTTCTACGAGGGCGCCGCCCCGGTGGCCGAGGCCGACCTGCTGAAGCTCCTGGCCCGCCGCCCCGCCGCCGTGCGCGGGCGGGAGCTCACGGAGCTGGACACCGACGGGCTCGGCGCGATCCTGCGCCACCTCGGGCCGCACCTGAGCCCGGAGCGGCTGCTCCCCAAGTACGCCTACGCCTCGCCCGGTTCCCTCTACGCCGCCCAGGTGTACCCGGAGATCACCGGCTTCCCGGGCGTCCGCTCGGGCATCCACTACCACCATCCGGTCGACCACCGGCTGGTGCTGGTCCGCGAGCTCCCCGAGCAGCGGGACGCAGCCGCGGGTCCCCGGGTCCGGGTGCACTTCCTCGGCCGGCGCTCCGCCATCGAGCCCGTCTACAAGAAGAACATCAGGGAGGTCCTGGAGATCGAGGCCGGCCACATCGTCGGACTCCTCGAGGAGGTCCTGCCGCAGTACGGCCTCGACGTCGAAGCCGCCCCGTTCGCCCCGGAGGTCAAGGCCGCGCTGCGGGTCGCCGACGAGGACCACTACATCGGCGCCTTCGACTGGGTGCCCTACCGGGGCCCCCGCACGGACGAGGGCCTCGAGCTGTACGTGCAGATCCACCCCGGCAGGGGGCTGGACCGGCCGGCCGGGCAGTACCTGTACGAGGGCGACCGGCTGCGCTTCGTCTCCCCGGACCTGGTCCTGCGCAAGCACGTCATCGCGATCAACCAGGCCGTGTACGACCGGGCGGGCTTCGGGATCTCGGTGATCAGCCGAGGCCCGCAGGAGTGGCGGCGCTACATCGACCTCGGCCGCACGCTCCAGCGCCTGTCCATGAACGAGCTCGACATCGGCTTCATGTCCTCCGGGTACAGCTCCCGAGGGGGCGACGACCTGCCCTCCGCCCGGCGGATCGACGGCATCCTGCGCGAGCTCGGCCGGCCCGGCGGCGCCTCGTACTTCTTCGTCGGCGGCCGCGTGAGCCAGGAGCAGCGGCGCCACGAAGGCATGCGGGAGGACGCGGTCCACATGCGGGGGCCCGCGGAGCTGATCCGCGACGACCTCGTCAACTACCTGCCGGACTACATGATCCCGAACAAGGTCGTCGTTCTCGACGCGCTGCCGACCACCGCCAACGGCAAGATCGACGTCAAGGCCCTCGCCGCCTCCGACACGGTGGACGTGGGGGTGGCCGACCGCCCCTTCGTGGCCCCCCGGGACGAGACCGAGCGCCGCGTGGCCGCGCTGTGGAAGCAGGCGATGAAGCAGGAGAGCGTCTCCGTTCAGGACGACTTCTTCGCGTGCGGCGGCAACTCGCTCCTCGCCGTCGGCCTGATCAACCGGATCAACCGCGCCTTCGGGGCGGGCCTGCCGCTGGAGGTCATCTTCACCTCGCCGACCGTGGAGGGGCTGGCCCGCCGGATCACCGGCGGGCCGGCGGGGGACACCTCGCGCCTGGTGCCCTTGCAGCGGGAGGGTTCCGGGCGGCCCGTCCACTGCTGGCCCGGTCTGGGCGGCTACCCCATGAACCTGCGCCTCCTGGGCGAACGGCTGGGCACGGACCGGCCCTTCCTCGGGGTGCAGGCCCACGGGATCAACCCGGGCGAGGCCCCGTACAGCACGATCAGGGAGATGGCGGCCGAGGACGTCAAGGCCATCAGGAAGGCCCAGCCCGAGGGCCCGTACACGCTGTGGGGCTACTCCTTCGGCGCCCGGGTCGCCTTCGAGAGCGCGTACCAGCTGGAGCAGGCCGGCCACACCGTCGACCACCTCTTCCTGATCGCCCCCGGGTCGCCCAAGGTCCGGGGCGAGGGCGGCGCGGCCGGCGGGGAGCGCACCGCCGGCTACACCGACAGGGCCTACGTGACGATCCTCCTCTCGGTCTTCACGGGCACGATCAGCAGCCCCCTGCTGGAGAAGTGCCTCGCCGTGGCCGAGGACGACGAGGGTTTCGCCCGCTTCATCAGCGAGAACCTCCCGGACCTCGACACCGAGCTGGTGCGCCGGATCGTCCGGGTCGTCGGGACCACCTTCGAGTTCAGCTACACCTTCCGCGAACTGCGGGAGCGACGGATCTCGGCGCCCGTCACCGTCTTCAAGGCGCGGGGGGACGAGTACTCGTTCCTCGACGCCAGCAGCGGCTACTCCTGCGCCCCGCCGACCGTCGTCGAGTTGGAGGCCGACCACTACTCCCTGCTCAGGGCGCCGGACGTGGACGAGCTCGTGACCGCCATCCGCCGGCGCCTGGACCCCCGGAAGGACACCGTCATGCCACACGTCAACATCAAGCACTTTCCGACGGCGCTCAGCGACGAGCAGCATTCCGAGCTGCTGTCGGCGGTGACCAAGGCCGTCACCGACGCCTTCGGCTGCGACGCGGGGGTGGTGTCCATCGCGGTCGAGCCGATCGACAAGGAGCTCTGGAACGAGGAGGTCTACATCCCGGAGATCGTGGGCCGCAGGCACATCCTCGGCAAGGTACCGAACTACGGCCCCGACACCGACTGATGAAGACGGCTGCGACCATGACGACCCCCCTTCCCCACCAGGACGTCCCGCTCGTCTTCAGCGCCGAGGTGGCCGACGCGCTCCACGAAGGCCGCCCGGTGGTGGCACTGGAGTCCAACGTCATCACCCACGGCCTGCCGTACCCGGACAACGCCGCGACCGCCCGGAAGGTCGAGGAGGCGGTACGGGCGGGCGGCTCGGTCCCGGCCACGATCGCCGTGGAGAGCGGCAGGATCGTGGTGGGCATGACCGACGCCGACATCGACCGGTTCGCCTCGACGCCCGGCATCCCCAAGGTCAGCAGCCGGGACCTGCCCGTCGTCCTGGCCCAGGGCCGGGCGGGTGCGCTGACGGTCGCCTCCTGCCTGGTGGCGGCCGAACGCGCCGGCATCGCCTTCTTCTCCTCGGCCGGCATCGGCGGGGTGCACCGGGGCGCGGCCGCCACCATGGACGTGTCCTCCGACCTGATCCAGTTCACGCGCTCCAAGGTCGCGGTGGTGTGCGCCGGCGGGAAGAAGATCCTGGACCTCGGCCTGACGCTGGAGTACCTGGAGACCCAGTGCGTACCGGTGGTCTCGTACCGGTCGGACGACTTCCCCGCCTTCTACTGCCTGTCCAGCGGTTTCCGCAGCCCGGTGCGGCTGGACGACGACGAGGTGATCGCCCGGTCGATCGAGAACCACTGGGCGCTGGGCAACCACAGCTCGTTCCTGGTCACCACGCCGGTCCGGCCCGAGGACGCGGTCGACGGCGCCGAGGTCGACGCCGCGATCACCGAGGCCGTCGCCGCCGCCGAGCGGGACGGCATCCGGGGCCAGGCGATCACGAAGTACCTGATGCGTGCGGTGGACGCGGCCACGGAAGGCCGCTCGTCCAAGGCCAACATGGCCGTGCTCGTCAGCACGGCCGAGGTCGGCGGCCGGCTGGCCGCAGCGCACGCCCGGCTCCGGGCCGCGTCCCGGTCCCTGTGACGGAACGACGGACGCCCTTTCCGCTTCCCGCCTCCCCCCTCCCCGCGCCTCCCCGCGTACTCACGACACACGACATACGACACACGAACGGATGCGACACCATGACGAAGCTCGACCGCCAGTCCACGTCCGAGGCCGAGTCCTACCGGCCGCTCGTCTCCCCGGAGCGGGTGGCGGAGATCAAGGAACTGCGCAAGGCGATGGCCGCGTACGGCGGCGGCGAGGGGGGCGAGCAGACGCACCCGTTCCTGGGCCTGACCCTGCGGGTCCCCGCGCAGGTCATGACGCCCTGCCCCGTGTCCCCGCTCCTCGGCGGCGCGGTCTTCGCCGAGGTCGAACCGGGTGAGCGGGTCCTCGACATGGGCACCGGCAGCGGCTGCCTGGCCCTGCTCGCCGCGAAGAAGGGCGCCGACGTCCTGGCGGTGGACCTCAACCCGCACGCCGTGGCCGCCGTCCGCGCCAACGCGGAGTCGAACGGGGTCGCCGATCGCGTCGAGGCGCGCGAGAGCGACGTCTTCGATGCGGTCGAGGACCGCTTCGACCTGATCGTCTTCAACCCGCCGTTCCAGTGGTTCGCCGCCACCGACTACGCGGACGTCGCGGGCACCGACGCCGGCTACCAGGCCCTGACCCGCTTCTTCCGCGAGGCCCGCGCCCACCTGACGGAGAAGGGACGCATGATCGTCTTCTTCAGCACGATGGGCGACGCGGAGTACTTCGAGAAGCTGGTGGCCGACGAGGGCTTCGCCCACGAGGTGGTCCTGTCCACCACCCGGCCCGTCTTCGACGTGCCGGTCGAGTTCACCGTGCACCGCCTGTCCTGATCCTGCGGGACCTGCGCGACCTGCGCGACCACCGGGCACCCGCGGGGGCCTCCCCTTTTCCGGGGAGGTCCCCGTTCTCATTGCTCCTCGATGCCCAGCAGTTCCAGGAAGGCGGCGGCCGCCGGGGTGCGGCTCTCCCCGCCCCAGATCACGTACTCCGCGCGGGCCGGTGCGTCCGTGACCTCGATGGTGACCAGACCGGCCAGGCCCGCCACGTACGCGGGCGGGAGCAGGGCCACGCCCAGGCCCGCGCCGACCAGCCGGGCCAGGTAGTCCGCGTTGGTCACCTCGAAGGCGACCTCGCGGGTGAGTCCCGCGGCGGCGAAGGCCAGATCCGACTGGGCCCGGCCGGCGGTCTTCGCCGGGAGGTCCACGAACACCTCCGAGGAGAGCCGGCGCAGATCGACCGAGGCCTCGCCGGCGAGCGGGTGGTCCGGGGAGACCACGGCGACCAGCCTTTCCCGGGCCAGCTCCCGGGCCTTGACGCCGCGCGGGCGGGCCGTGACCGGGACGCCGAGGAAGGCCACCTCGATCTCGCCCAGCCTGACCCTTTCGACGAGCTCGTCGCTCGCTCCCACGCTGAGGCCGACCCGGGCCTTCGGATGGCGCCGGTGGAACTCCCGGAGGACGGCGGGAACGTCCACGGCGGCGACGGTGGGGATCAGCCCCACCGCGAGGCGTCCGCGCACCTCCCCGACGGCGGCGGCGACTTCGGCGGCGGCCCGTTCCGCCGCGTCCAGGCACTGGCGGGCAGCGGGCAGGAAGGCCGCGCCCGCCGCGGTCAACCGGACGCGGCGACTGGTCCGTTCGAAGAGCCGCGCACCCAGCTCCTTCTCCAGACGCGCGATCTGGTGGCTGAGTGCGGACTGCACCACCAGGCAGCGCTGGGCGGCTCGCGTAAAGCTGTTCGTCTCGGCCACGGCGATCACGTAACGCATCTGCTGGAGCTCCACGGATCCATCGTGATGCGTGATGTATCGCGTGACAAGCATGTGTTGGACTCATCAATGGCCCCGGGCCGACACTGATGAGGACGGTGCACGGCAACAACCTCAGTGCCCCGCAAGGCCGTTGGCCTCTTCCTTCCTTCCCTCCCCCTATCCGGGGCGCACCCCGCCGAGGCATGCCCCCGCGACCGTGCACCCGTCACACCGAAAGGACGAGCGATCGCCATGAGCATCACGCCGGAGCGACCGAGCCGCCGGACGGAGGCGATGTGAACAACAGACAGAACGTACTCACCGCGGCCCTCACCGGGCTGGCGCCGGCCGTCTGGGGCAGCACGTACCTGGTGACCACCGAACTGCTGCCACCGGACCGGCCGCTCCTGGCGACCACCCTGCGGGCCCTGCCCGGCGGCCTGGTCCTGCTGGCCCTCGGCCGGCGGCTGCCCGCGGGCATCTGGTGGTGGCGCGCACTGGTGCTGGGGGTGCTGAACATCGGCGCCTTCAACTTCCTGCTCTTCGTCGCGGCCTACCGGCTGCCGGGCGGCATCGCCGCGATGATCATGTCCGCGCAGCCCATGTTCGTCGTGATCCTCGCCGCCCTCTTCCTCGGCGAGCGGATCAGAGCACTCCACGCGCTGGCCTGCGCCATGGGCGCGGGAGGCGTGGTGCTGCTCGTCTTCAAGGGCGCGGGGTCCCTCGACGCCCTGGGAGTGCTCGCCGCGGTCGGCGGAGCGCTGTGCATGGCCTCGGGCATCACCCTGACCAAGCGGTGGGGCCGGCCCGAGGGCGTCAACCTGCTCACGTTCACCGGGTGGCAGCTCACCGCCGGCGGCCTGGTCCTGCTGCCGTTCTGGCTGTCGCTGGAAGACCTTCCCGAGCGTGTCACCGGTTCCAACGTCTTCGGCTTCGCCTACCTCATCACCCTGGGCGCGGTCCTGAGCTACATCGTCTGGTTCCGGGGCATCGAACGCCTGCCGGCCGTGGCGGTCTCCTTCCTCGCCCTGGGCAGCCCGGTCGTGGCGGCGCTGCTCGGCTACCTGTTCAAGGACCAGACGCTGTCCGCCCTCCAGATCGTCGGCATGGTCGTCATCTTCCTGGCGGTCCTGCTCGGCCAGCCCCGCCCGAACGGCAAGAAGCCCGAGGAAGCCCCCGTTCCCGCGCCCCGCCTGACCCCGTCCGGAGAGATGACATGACCGTCCGAGAAGAGACGTACACGCCCGTCGCACCGCAGAAGCAGGCGTCCCCGTCCCCGACCCGGGGATGGCTGGGCGTGGCCGCCATCACCGCCAGCCTTTTCGTCTTCCTCACCACCGAACTGATGCCGATCGGCCTGCTCACCCCCCTCAGCGAGAGCCTCGGCGTCTCCGTGGGCGCGGCCGGCCTCATGGTCACGGCGCAGGGCGTCGCGGCCGGTCTCGGCGTGCCGTTCATCGTGGCGTGGACCCGCCGCGTCAACCGGCGCCGGCTGCTGAGCACGCTGCTGGCCGTTCTGGCCGTCGGCAACCTCATCACCTCGGTCGCCCCGAACTACCCGCTGATCCTGGGCACCCGCCTGATCATGGGCTTCGCCAGCGGCGTCTTCTGGGCCATCGGCGTCAGCATGGCCATGCGCATCGTTCCGGAGAAGCACGCCAACCGGGCCGCCGCCGTGGTGATGTCCGGCATCTCGATCGCCACGGTCGTCGGCATCCCGCTCGGCACGCTGCTCGAGAGCGCGAGCGACTGGCGCACCACCTTCCTGATCTGGGCCGGGCTCAGCGCCCTGGTGTTCCTCGCCGTCGCCCTCACGATCCCGTCGCTGCCGTCCGCGAACGCCGTCTCCGTGCGCGAGGTCTTCGGACTGCCCGTCAGGAACGTGCCGCTGCGCGTCGTCCTGGCCATGGTCGTGTTCTTCGTCCTCGGCCACTTCGGCGCCTACACGTTCGTCCGCCCGTACCTGGAGGAGAGCACCTCCGCCACCGTCGGCTTCATCACCGTCGTCCTCATCGTCTTCGGCATCGGCGGAGCGATCGGCAACTTCATCGGTGGGCAGACCGTCACCAAGAGCCTGCGGGGCAGCTTCATCGCGGGAGGCCTGCTCCTGATCGCCGCTCTCGTCATGCTGCTGACCATCGGCACGAACGAGGTCGGCGTGATCGCCGCCATGGTCCTGTGGGGCATCGCCTTCGGCGTCGTCCAGCTCAGCCAGATCAACATGACGCTCGCGGCCGCCCCCGAGACCTTCGAGGCCGCGATGTCGCTCAACACCATGGCCTACAACACCTGCATCGCCCTCGGCGCCCTCGTCGGCGGCCTGTTCGCCGACCACGCGGGCGTCACGAGCGTGGTCTGGTTCGGCATCGCCCTGGTCGCCCTCGCCGTGATCCTGCGCGCCGCCACCGGCCGCCGGACCACGCCGGCGAACTGAACCTCCCGACCGTCGGGGCGCTCGCTGCGCTCCCCACCAACCGCCGGGCCGCTCGCGCGGCCCGGCGTCGTTCACGGAAAGGCCACGGCCCCGCCCATGACGACCTCCATCGACCGCACCACCCACGCCGACCGCACCACCCACGCCGACCGCACCACCCATGGCGACCGTGCCGACCGCACCCGGCCCGCCGCCTCCGTCGGCACACCGGCCGGGTATCCGTCCGACGACCTGACGGCGGGCCGTTGGACGCCGACCGGTCTGGACCGGCGCCTCGCCCGGTTCCTCGTCACCGCGTCGGCGGGCGACGGGCAGCTCACGGCGGAACGGCTCCGCGCGGTGTTGCGGGAGGGCGGCGAGCCCTTCGTCCACCAGCCGGACAACCGCTTCGCCCTGCTGCTGGCCCGGCTGATCGGCACGGCATCCGTCGCGGACGACGCGGCGGTCCATGCCCTGCTGCGCCGCCTCGCGCTCTAAGGGCGGTCGTGCTGCGGGTCCGGTCGTTCCAGGCGGACGCAGCACCGGCCGGGCTCGGGTGCCAGGCGGGCCTCGAAACGGTCCTCGCCGAGCCCGCGCAGGAGGCCGCCGAGGAGGTGGAGGTTCATGCCGCAGACGGTCCGGGTGTGCTCGCGGGCCAAGGCGTGGAAGGGGCAGTTGGCCAGCACGATGGCCTCGCCTTCGCCCTCTCCCTCGGGCCGCGGTTCGAAGCCGCCCCGTTCGAGCACCTCGACGATGCCCGCCGTGGACTGCCGGCCCAGCTGGGTGCCGAACTCCTCGGCCTTGCGGTGCAGCACGGCGCGGACCGGCTCGCCGGTCGCCTCTGCCTCCTCGACGGCCTGGGCGAGGAGCCGGCCGGCCAGCTCGTAGCGCCGGTCGGGCAGGTTGACCTCGACGTGCCGGAGGGAGCGCTGGTAGAGCTTGGCCGGCCGGCCGGCTCCGGGGCCCGTGCGTCCCGTACGCCGTTCGTAGACGACGTCGAGCAGTGATTCCCGGGCCAGGCGGTCCAGGTGGAACGCGGCGGTCTGCCGTGCGAGGCCCAGCGCCTCGGCGGCCTCGTCGCGGCTGACGGGTGCGGGCTGCCGGCCCACGTACGCGTAGAGGCGCCTGCGGTTCGGCTCGTCGAGGGCGGCGACCGCGGAGACGTCCGCGCCCAGGCGGTTCGTCGCGTCCTCTGCGTGCTTCGGGTGGTCCACGGTGCCAGTGTAAAACCAATGGCTCTTGACTAAAGACGGAACCGGGGATTCTATCGTTAATGAAGGCTGCTTTTAGAAGGAGGCTGTCATGACGTCCACAACCCCCGCCCCCGTCGCGCACCGGCGCACCGGCCTCGCTGATCCCGGTCGCCAGGCCTTCCTGATCCTGCGCGCCGGATTCACGGTGGCCCCGATCCTGTTCGGCCTCGACAAGTTCACCAACCTGCTCGTCGACTGGCCGATGTACCTCGCGCCCTGGATCGACGACATCGTCCCGGGGAGCGCCCAAGCCGCCATGTACGCGGTCGGCGTGATCGAGATCGTCGCCGGCATCGTGGTGGCGGTCGCCCCGCGCTTCGGCGGCTGGCTGGTGGCCGGCTGGCTCGCGGGCATCATCGTCAACCTGCTGACGATCCCCGGCTACTACGACATCGCGCTGCGCGACTTCGGACTGCTCCTGGGCGCCGTCGCCCTGGCCCGGCTCGCCCAGTACTACCATCGCGCCTCCTGAGCCGCCCCCGGCGGCAGTGGTGACGGCGCCGGGCGCCGCAGTCGGCGGTGGAAGCCGGCTGCGGCGCCCGGTGGCGGGTCGTGAGGGATCAGGAGGTGCGCTTCAGGGTCCAGGTGTTGGCGTTGAAGCTCGGCACGGAGGAGTAGCGGCAGCCGCTGGAGTAGTAGCTGCTGACGACGGTCCAGCCGGCGGGCGCCCACGTGGAGGCACAGGCGTTGACCTGGGTGCCGACCGGGTAGCCGCGGAGGTCCTTGATCTGCTTGGTGTTGGGGTTGAAACCGGAGCCGCAGCCGCCGCTGTTCCACCACTGGACGTCCACCCAGCCGTCCGGGGTGAGCGTGCTCGAGCACATGGTGAGCGTGTCGCCGGGCGCCGCCGAGGCGGGGCTCGCGGTGACCGCCAGGGCGGTGAAGGCCATGGTGGCCAGAGCGGCGGCGTAACGAGTGCGGAGCATGAGGGGTTCCTTTCGAGACACGCTGGGATCGCCGCCGACCGTCGGCAGGCCGTTCCAGGCGCCGGGTCATTGCTATCCGACCAGGTCAGACAGCAGACAGTCACCTTTTGGGCATAACTTAGCGGCGATTTAAGGCCGTTGTCGGACATGTGGCGCGATCGCTGCGGGGCGTCGGGTGGCAGGAACCGGGACTTTGCGGATGACGGGTTGCAAACCCGTCCTGCGATAACTGCTGCGTTATCGATGGGTGCACGATCTTTGCGTTGATCCCGCCGCGGCCTCGGAGGAGGCTGTGTGCCAGGGCGTGGTCGGCCCGCTGCACCTGGTTGTCAACGCCCCCTGACCGCCTTGACGGTTTGGCGTGTTCGCGGCGCGTCCGGCCGGACCCCGCCCCGGACCGGGGGATCCTGGCACCCCTGCTTCCCACTCTGAGGAATCCACATGCACACGCACTTCGATGTCGTCGTACTCGGGGCCGGCCCCGGCGGTTACGTGGCCGCCATCCGCGCCGCCCAGCTGGGCCTGCAGGTCGCGGTCGTCGAGGAGAGGTACTGGGGCGGCGTCTGTCTGAACGTCGGCTGCATCCCGACCAAGGCGCTGCTGCGCAACGCCGAGCTCGCCCACATCTTCCAGCGCGAGGCCAAGACCTTCGGCATCAAGGTCGACGGCACGGTGTCCTTCGACTACGGCGAGGCGTTCCGGCGCAGCCGCCGGGTCGCCGACGGCCGGGTGAAGGGCGTCCACTACCTGATGAAGAAGAACGGGATCACCGAGTTCGACGGCCGGGGCACCTTCATCGACGCGAACACCCTCCAGGTGAACGGGGTCGACGGCACCGCGCAAACGATCACTTTCGGCCATTGCGTCATCGCCACGGGGGCCACCCCGCGTCTGCTGCCCGGCACCGCCCGCAGCACGCGCGTGGTGACGTACGAGGAACAGATCCTCGCCGAGGACCTGCCGCAGTCGATCGTCATCGCGGGCGCCGGCGCGATCGGGATCGAGTTCGCGTACGTCCTGCACAACTACGGTGTGAAGGTCACCGTCGTCGAGTTCCTGGACCGGATCGCCCCGCTGGAGGACGAGGACGTCTCCAAGGAGCTGGCCAAGCAGTACCGCAAGCTCGGCATCGACGTGCTCACCTCGACCCGGGTCGACTCGATCGACGAGTCCGGCCCGCAGGTCCGTGTCACCGTCACCGGCAAGGACGGCGCACAGCGGGTCCTGGAGGCCGACAAGGTGCTGCAGGCCATCGGCTTCGCGCCCAACGTCTCCGGCTACGGCCTGGAGGCCACCGGGGTCGCCCTCACCGAGCGCGGTGCGATCGACGTCGACGGCCGCTGCCGCACCTCCGTGCCGCACATCTACGCCATCGGCGACGTGACCGCGAAGCTGATGCTCGCGCACACCGCAGAGGCCATGGGCGTCGTCGCCGCCGAAACCATCGCGGGCGCCGAGACCATGGAGCTCGACTACCCGATGATCCCGCGGGCCACCTACTGCCAGCCGCAGATCGCCAGCTTCGGCTGGACCGAGAAGCAGGCCCGCGAGAAGGGCTACGACGTCAAGGTCGCCAGCTTCCCGTTCACCGCCAACGGCAAGTCCCACGGGCTGGGCGATCCGACCGGCTTCGTGAAGATCGTCGCCGACGCCACGCACGGCGAGCTCCTCGGTGCCCACCTGATCGGCCCCGACGTCACCGAACTGCTGCCGGAGCTGACCCTGGCCCAGCAGTGGGACCTGACCGTGCACGAGGTGGCACGCAACATCCACGCCCACCCGACGCTCGGCGAGGCCGTGAAGGAAGCGATCCACGGCATCGCCGGCCACATGATCAACTTCTGAACACCCCTCCTCCGGGTGGAGTTCAGCGGTGCTGCACGACCGCCCAATGAGACGAAACGTCTCGGCTATCGACAGGGAGTAGCACATATGCCGACCGCAGACGGGAACACCGGCCGCGTCTGGTTCATCACCGGCGCCAGCCGGGGTCTCGGCCGCGCCTTCGCCGACGCGGCGCTGGCCGCGGGGGACCGGATGGCGATCGCCGCACGGA
Organism: Streptomyces sp. NPDC046876; assembly: GCF_040645035.1. Taxonomy (NCBI): domain Bacteria; kingdom Bacillati; phylum Actinomycetota; class Actinomycetes; order Kitasatosporales; family Streptomycetaceae; genus Streptomyces; species Streptomyces sp. NPDC046876. The sequence continues at coordinate 67,415 of NZ_JBEYXK010000014.1, forward strand.
CCGCCGCGCCGCTGGAGGAGCTGGCCGCCGCACACCCCGGGCGCGTCCTGCCCCTGAGCGTCGACGTGACCGACCGCGCTGCGGTGTTCGCGGCCGTCGCCGAGGCCGTGGGGCACTTCGGGCGGCTCGACATCGTGGTCAACAACGCCGGCTCGCTGTCGATGGGCATGGTCGAGGAGTTCACCGAGGCCGAGGCCCGGGCGCAGATGGAGCTCAACTTCTTCGGCGCACTGTGGGTGGCGCAGGCGGTGATGCCCACGCTGCGCGCCCAGGGCTCGGGCCACCTCGTACAGGTCTCCAGCATCGCCGCGCTGGGCGGCTTCCCGAGCACCGGCCTCTACAGCGCCAGCAAGTTCGCGCTCGAAGGGCTCAGCGAGGCCCTCGCCATGGAGGCGGCCGGATTCGGCGTCAAGGTGAGCGTCATCCAGCCCGGCGGCTACTGGACCGACCTCTACGCCGCCATGAGCAGCACCAGCCCGCTGGAGGCGTACGGCCCGCTGCGGGAGGAACTGCAGAAGCAGTTCGCCGAGGGGTCCGTCGACAGCGACCCGAAGCTCGCGGCGCAGGCCCTGCTGAAGCTCGTCGACAGCGACGAACCCCCGCTGCGCCTCCTGCTGGGCAGCATGGTCTACGACCTCGCGTTCGACATAGCCCGGCGTCGGATGGACACCTGGTCCGCGTGGGAGCAGGTCAGCCGGGCCGCGGAACACGCGATCGCCGCACCGGGATCCGCCGGCGGGCAGACGGCGGCCTGACCGCGGCGGCACGGTGACCGGGCGAACGGCCCGGTCACCGGCCGGCGGGCCGGCTCACGCGTCAAGGCCCGAGTCGATGACGTGCTCGGCGAGTGCGCGGGAGGCGGCGGCAGGGCTGCTGTCGGGGCGGGTCGCACCGGCGGCGAGGAGCCCGTCGACGAGGATGAGCAGCTGGTCGGCGGCGAAGGACGGTCGCGTGTGCCCCAGGGCGACGAACTCGTCGGCGAACAGGCGGTGCAGGGCGCGCCGGTAGGCCCGGGTCACCTCGTGTCCCGGGTGCGCGGGGTCCGTGAGGGCGAGATCGGCGGCAAGGTACCGGCAGCCGTGGAAGCCGGGGTCGGAGGCGATGCGCCCGAGCCGGTCGACCACCGCGAGGAGCCGGGCCCTGGGGTCGTCGCCCGCGGCGGCCATCGTCGCACGGTACTGCTGCTCGTCCTCGGCGGTGCTGCGGCGCAGTACCTCGGCGATGAGCCCGTCCTTGCCCCCGAAGTGCTCGTACAGCGAGCGCCGGGCGACGCCGGCCGCCTTGAGCAGGGCGTCGACGCCGACACCGACGCCCTGGGCGTAGGTCAGCTCCTGGGCGGCGAGCAGCAGTCGTTCGCGGGGACCCGGCTTGGCGGCGGAGGTGGTCATGCCGGCATTGTGGCAGCCCTTGACCCCGTAGAACAACCGGTCTATCTATTGAAGTAGACCGAACGGTCGATCTCTCCTGAGGAGGAGTCATGCGCGCCCGCACCACCACTGAGGTCATCGAGCGTTTCACCCGCGCGTTCACCGAGCACGAGGCCCGTCGCCTGGCCGACCTGATCGCCGAGGACCTCGGCTTCAGCAAGACCGCGGGGGAGTGACCCCGATGCGCAGCTACCACCTGTCACACAGCGGGGCCGGACTGTCCGGCCTGGCCGTGCGCGAGCACGACACCCCCGCGCCCGGCCCCGGCCAGGCCTTGGTGGCGGTGCGGGCGACCTCCCTGAGCCGCCGCGAACTCATGGTGCTCGACGGGACGTACGTCCTGCCGGTCAAGCCGGACGTCGTCCCCGTCTCGGACGGCGCCGGCGACGTGGTCGCAGTCGGCCCGGGCGTCCACACCGTTCGTGTCGGTGACCGCGTCGCCGCCACGCTCTTCCCCTCCTGGCAGGACGGGCCGTTCGCCGTCGAGCACCTTCCCCAGCGTGGCGGCTCCCTGGACGGCATGCTCACCGAACTGGCCGTGGCGGACGCGGACTCACTCGTCGCCGTTCCCGCACACCTCACGTACGAGGAAGCCGCGACACTGCCCTGCGCGGCGGTCACCGCCTGGAACGCGCTCACCGGCGACGGAGCCGGCGTCCGCCCCGGCGACACCGTCGTGGTGCAGGGCTCCGGCGGCGTCTCCCTCTTCGCGCTGCAGTTCGCCAAGGCGCTCGGCGCCCGCGTGATCGCCACGACCAGCAGCCCCGCCAAGGCCGCACGCCTGCGCGGGCTCGGCGCCGACCACGCCGTGGACTACGCGGCGACACCCGACTGGGCCGGCGAGGTCCGCACCCTCACCTACGGCCGCGGCGCCGACCGCATCGTCGACGTCGCCGGACTCCTCCACGAGTCGGTCCGCGCCATCGCCCTCGCCGGCACCATCGCATGCGTCGGCTTCGTCGGCCGGAGCGCAGCTCCCCTCGACCCCCGGGCCCTCTTCGCCGCCGGCGCGACCATCCGCAGCGTGGCGGTCGGCAGCCGCGCTCAGTTCACCGCCATGAACGCCCTTGTCGAGGCCCACGGCCTGCGCCCCCTGATCGACCGCGTCTTCCTCTTCGACGAGGCCGCGGAGGCCTACCGCCACTACGCCGCGGGCGGCGCCTTCGGCAAGGTCGTCATCAGCCACACCTGAGCCGGGAGGCATGGTCAGCACAGGGCCGCGTCCACGGCGCTCTGCAACCGCTCCATGGCCGCCCCCTCGGACGGCCTGGCGGGCACCGCGACATGGGCGGCGCGCCCGTCGCCGATGACGCCGCCCCGGGTCTCGTACCCGGGGAAGCTGCCGCCGTGGCCCCAGGAGAGCCCGCCGCACGACAGCGGCGTACCGATGAGCCCGAGCCCGTAGCGGGCACCCGGGCCGAAGGGGCGTCCGGCGGGGACGGTCGTACGCATTTGGTCGAGCTGGGCGGCGAGAAGGAGACGGCCGACCAGCAGCGTGCTGACGAACCGGTTGAGGTCGGAGTTGGTGGAGACCATCTGACCCGCCGCCCAGGCCCAGGGATCCAGGCCCGTGACGTCGCGCAGCGGCCCGCCTGCCGCATCCCGGTGGTCGCCGCGGGGATGGGGCGCGCGGAGGGTCACCTCGCCCGGAGCGGGGAAGGAGGTGTGGCGCAGGCCGACGTGCCGGATGATGCGCCGGTCCATCTCCTCGGCGAGCGGGCGGCCGGTGACCTCCTGGACGAGCAGGCCGGCCAGTACGTAGTCCGTGTTGCTGTACGCCCATCTCACCCCGGGCGCGAAGTCGGCCTCGTACCGGAGGGCGAAGCCGGGGGAGTTCGCGGGGGTCGTAGTACCGGGGCTGCAGGTCGGCCCTGGTGTAGTTGTGCAGTCCGCTGGTCTGCTGGAGGAGCCGGCGCACGGTGATGCGGCGACAGCTCTCGACCGGGGCGTCGAGGCGGATCCTCTCCTCGCCGACCGGTTGCAGCACGACCACCGCGGTGAACGTCTTGGTGTTGCTCCCCACGCGCACGTGGCCGTCCCCGGGCACCTTCGAGCCGGTGGCCAGGTCGCCGACCGCGGTGTAGGTGCGCAGGCGCCCGTCGGGCCCCTGGACGCTCGCCAGCGCGGCAGGCAGCCCGTCGGAGTGCACCAGTGCCTCCATGGCCGGCCGGACGCTGTCTGGCCGGACGCCCGCGGCCCCGGCAGGCGGCGCCGGAGCAACCGCCCCAGCCCCCGAGGGCCACCGCAACCGCCGCCGACACAACCCTGCGCCGCCCAGCCCTCCGCCGGGAGGGAACGCCACCCTGCCTCGCATTTTGTCAACCTACGAATCGTCGGATAAGCGGCGCAGGACGCCACTCCCAGCATCTCCACAGCCGCTCACCAGAACGATCCGGATATCTACCCAACTCCGTGTGGGGCTGGCCCCTGGCGTCCTCAGCTGGCAGGGAACGGGAATCCGCCAGAGGAGACGGTTTCGGCCGCATCGTGCCACCGAAGAGTCGGAACCCGGCATTCCGTACTCATCGAGAAGCTGGCTCATCTAGCGTGATCGCATGAGCGAACATCGTTTCCGTTCGGTGCCGGTCCTCAGGGACCTCGTGCCGGAAGAGGCGTGGGCCGGTCTGGCGCGCTATCCGTTACAGACGTATCCGAGAGGTCGAACTCTGTTGCGGCAAGGGCCAGGGGGGAAGCATGTGCTGGCCCTAGTCAGTGGAATGGTGAAAGTGGTTCGCACGGGTCGGGACGGCAAAGAGCGGCTCCTCGCTTTTCGCGGACCGGGTGAAATCCTGGGTGAGATGGCGGTGGAGCACGACGGCGAGCGGTTGGCTGACGTCCGGGCGATGAGCATGTGCAAAGCCTTCGTTGTCTTCAACGATGACTTCCGGAGCTTCGTGCAGGAACACCAGCTGGCGTACCCCCTTGCCGTAGTCGCTGCCAGTCGGCTGCGGGAGCAGACGGAGGCATGCGACGGCGCCGTGCACGAGCGTCTTGCCAAGGCGCTGATCCGTCTGGTCGAGGTGTCCGGCGGCGTGGACTCCTTCACCCTCACGAGGCCAGAGCTGGCCCAGCACATCGGAGTGGGCCGCAATGCGGTTAGCGAGGCCCTGAAACGGCTGGGTCCGGGACGGGTGAGCGCCACGAAGAGCCGCATCAAAGTCATCGATGTCACCGCTTTGAAGGAGGTGGTGACCGCCTCCGACGGCGCGTGATCCGCGCTGTGTCGTACGTCACTCGGCGTCCGCACTCGCGGAGCGGAACGTCCGACCGCTCACTGTGAAGCTCTCACTGGGCAAAGAGACTGCGCCCCCTCTCCGCTCGGTCCATGCGGAGCTTCACAGAGGAGACACACATGAGCGAAAGCAGTGCCGGACTGCCTCGGGCGACTGCGGCCCCGTACACACAAAGCCGCACTCTGCCTCCCTATCAGGGGATTCTTGCCGTGGATGCCAAGGGATTCACGGGACACCCTGCCATCGAGCACGAGGTCATCAGCCGGGCCGTTCCCGACCTGATCCAAACTTCCCTGGCCCGCGCCGGGCTGCAGGAGCTGTGGGATAGGCGCAAGTTTCCCGCTTCGACGGGCGACGGATACGTCTTTGGATTCGATCCCTCACAGATGCCCTTCGTGATTCACCCATGGCTGCTCACGCTCCAAGACGTCCTTACCGACTTCAACGTCCTGTCGCACGGGGTGGTGCCCATCAGGCTTCGTGTCAGCCTGAACATCGGCCCGTTGCCGGACACCGGGGACGAGTTCGGCGGCAATGGGACCGCGCGCAACGACACGCATCGCCTGCTCGATTCGCGACCAGTGAAGGCGGTGCTCGCTTCGCACAAGGAGAGCATCACCCATGTGGCGGCCGTCCTCTCGGACCGCTGCTACGAAGACGCCGTGGCCGGCGGCTACACGGGGCGACACCCGGACCACTTCATCGAGGTCCCTGCGACTGTGGAGGGCAAGGTCTTCGCCCAGCGGGCCTGGATTTACGTGCCGCAGCCTTCCGGACCGCTGCACGATGAGGCTCTGGCCACGCCTGAGTCCCAGACGCCGGTGCAGGGAGAGGCCCGGCCGGAACAGCAACGGGGCAGGGTCCACGATTCCCGCGTCACCAATAACGCGCCCAACGGAAACATCAACACGGGCACGCTGCACGGTGGCCAGACTGTGGGCAACTACCACGTCGCCGGCGACCACGTGGAAGGAAACAAAGCCGGCCGCGTGCGAGGCCCCCAGGGGGACCAGATCCGCGGGAATAAGTACCAGGGGCACTCGTGACCCCGGACGAAGCGACGACGCACGCGGGACCGGCTAGCCTCGCGGACCCAGCATCCGAGGACCAATCGCCCGACGGTGACGTCCTCCATACGGAACTCGAGCACGATATCTCCGAGCTGATCGATGCCATCGCTGGATCCTCGGGCGGCCCCGGTCCCTCCGTTTACGCCCCGTACGCCAACATCAACACAGGGGCTGTACATGGGGGTCAACGTGTGCACAACGCATCGAGCAACGAAGGGCGCACAGCGCAGGCGGCCAGAGTGCATGAGGGGCCAATCCCGGACACCGAGGTGGAAGCGGCCGCATTCGGGTTCGCGGAACCGGACGGATTCGGCACTGCACTGACGGAGCTGGACAAGGGTCTGCTCTTCCTGACCGGACGTCCAGGCTCCGGGCGTCGCACTGCAGCGCTCAATCTACTGCGTCGGGTATGCGGATACGGAGCCCCCTTGCGCGCCTTGGACAGCGTCACCGAACTGGACCGGTGGCGGCCCACTGATGGTGACGCACGCGGCTACCTCGTTGACGGACTCTTCCCGGCGCGACCGCTAGGGCCGGGCGTGCTCGGACACATTCGTTCCCTGCTGGAGAAGGCCAACGCATACATGGTGATCGTCCTGCCCGATGACGAAGCCTTGCTGCGCCGCGTCGAACAGGATCTCCATGTCAGCCCCATCAGCTGCGATCCGCCCCCGCCCTCCGTGGTCTTCGGCAGTCGCTTCGAAGCAGTGGCACCGGATCAGCACGAGCGCGAACGATTGCTGGATGCTCTGGGTCGCGACCTGCTGGGAGAACTCCTCGTCCCCGAGCTGGTGCCGGCCGAAGTGGTAGAACTGGTGACGGCCATTGTGTCGGCGGACGGCAACCCCAGCGAACTCGGGGATCTTCGAGCCCGGCTGAGCTACCGGGCCGAACAAGAAGTGCCGGAACTTCTACAGCAGCTACGTGCCGACCCGGACGGATTGGCCTTCCTGCTGGCCACCTGTGTCTATGAGGGGTTGGACCACAGGATCGTTCGAGAGGAAGCCGACCGGCTGCTGGAGCTTTCCGATGGGCGTCTGACGGAGATGCTCCCTCCGGCCGATACTCAAGGTACGGAGAAACGGGATCGTCCCAACCGCGAGTTCGTATTCCGGCGTCCTTTGACAGACCTGCTGCGCGCGATCCGCGCCTCCCGCCAGCCTCGCGAGATCCGGACGGGGGGAGCCTACTTGCACACGGTGGAACCGGTCGCGTTCGTCCGGCACGGACAGGCCGAAGCTGTGCTGAGGCATGTGTGGCGCGAGTACGGACAACTCTCTGCGTTGCTCGTCACGTGGATGCGCAACGTCGAACGCGACAGTGAACTGACCCTCCCGGTAGGCCGGGTCATGGGGATGGCCGCGAGCTGGGGAGGTGGGCGTCGCGCGCTGCGCCACCTCCAGGCTTTGGCGGACTCCGAGCGCACGACCAGTCGTCTCATAGCCGCCCATGCCCTGGGCATCGCCGCTGAGGATCCCGTTCTCGTGGCGGAGGTGCGCTATCGCCTCCATCGCTGGAGTCTTGCAGCCAGTCCTCACCTCAGAACGACCGTGGCCTACGCGTGCGGAGCCGCGTTCGGCCTGTCACGTCCCGATGTGGCGTTGCGTCTGCTGCGCACCTTATTGCTCGGTGCCGTGGGCGGCGATGTGCAGGAAGACAAAGGCGAAGCGCGAGTAGGTCTGGCCCTGCGGGCGGCGATCGTACGCCTGTTCCAGGCTGGTAATGAGCAGAACGTTGTCGATCAGCTTCTCAGCTGGCTGCGCGAGAATCAGGCGGCCAAGGAGCAGCTCTTGGTGATGTTCGGCCAGTTGCTCGAGTATCCCCGGTGGTTCCAGCAGGAGCTCGCCAGTCGGACGGCGTATGGGCGACTGATCGCTGAGGCGATTCAGCAAGCGTTGAACGCAGAGGGTTCGTTCGAAGTCACCTGCGCGGCGCTGCTGCGCTGGTCCGCATTGGCGCGGTGGGACGAGGTTGCGGCCCAGGCAGTAGAACACCTTTATTCCACTCTGAGTGGCTTCATGCAGCATGGCGCTTTCCGGCTGTTTGTGGAACTGGATCAAGGTGACACCGATGGCTGGGTGGGTCGCGACATTGCTCGTGATGCACTCAATGGTTGGCGTAATGGGGCTCAGAGGGGGGCGGCATGAGCGACGAACCCGACGATCGTCTGTTTGTTCGAGCGGCCGGAGCGCCGTGGATCGACATTTTGGCTTACCGCTGGTTAGCCAAAAGGGAACGGTCTCTTGTGCTGAGGAACGAGGAAGGTGCCTATTTCGTACTCGGTCGCCGCGGGGACCCCGAGGAAACCGGGGCGTATGTGCCGCTGCCCGACGAGGCGTCCGTTCCGGGCGTCATCGGCCGCTACGCCGACTCGTTCCACGTCGACATGGCAGAGCACATTGACACCCGGGCCGTAGGACTTCCCACGGTCTATGGGGCGGAGTCGGTGGACCTGTGGGTGTCATGGTGGGTGCACGATCCAGTGCGGGTCGTGCGTACCAAGACCATGTATGGCTGGGATGTGGTGCGCACTCATCTCACTGGGGCTCTGCGCCGCTTGGCTGAGACGCAGGCCATGGCTGGCAATGGGCTCGGGGCGCCGGAGATCATGCAGCACCTCGCTTCGCCGCAGCGTGTGGAGGCGGCGGGTCTGAGCTACCAGGTCTTCGACGTGCGACTTCGGGAATCCGGCGAGGAGCTTCTGCTGGGTCAAACGGAGGACGAGGGTGTCCGCTATTCCTGGACTACCAGCCGGCGCGGTGAGTACGAGTTCTGCCTTCAGGCGCTCCGTGCTGGTCCCGTGTCCCTCGCGGCGCTCTGGTTGCTCAGGCACCCCGATCAGGTGCGACAGGTTCTGGACTGGGCGGTTGACCATGAGAGACTCCTCAGTCCACCCCGGACCGACTGGCAGGAGGAATTGGCTGCCCTGCTGGGCACCCTAACCGAGCAGGAGCGAAGAGAGATCTCCTGCATTCTCAGAGACCGGATCTCCGTGCTGGGGCGACAGGTGCCCGGAAGTCCGGTCTGATTTCGTAGACGTATTCGAATAGGTGAACGGGCATGCCGCCTGCGGGCGGTGTGCTCGTTGTTTTGCGTGAACGGATCTGCGTGATCTTGCGAGTGTGACAGCGGCCACGTCTCGTCTGCACTCCGGGAGCGGAACGGCTCGCAAAGACGCGAGAACCTGTGGTCATCCAACGGGAAACACCCGCGGCCGCCGGCCTCGGGAATCCGGATGGCTCGAGGAGGAAAAGATGTATGAAGAGGAATCTCCCCAGGTGGACAACGTGATCGTGCTCCGCCACCGGAAACCGGGGGGCGTCCCTATGGCCGACCGACTTTCGGAACCGGACGCCGCCCATGAGCCCGAGGTTCCGGCCGGCGCGGTTCTGAACGCAGAACGGGGCATCATCAACACAGGCACCGTTCACGGTGGTCAGTACGTCACGACCGTCGGGTTCTCGGGCGATCGCGACCACGGAGCCGATGGTGGCGTCTGAGGCCCTACCAGCCCACGACCTGGACGCGCTCGTCGCAGCTCTGGCCTCCCGACGGGACATGGTGCTTCTCGCGCCGAACAGCACGGTCAACACAGGCGTAGTGACGGGTGACCAGCGGCACGTCGTGTCCGCCGCAGCAAGTGCTATGCCCTCTACGGGAAGTATGCGACAGGGGCCCGTCAGGGCAAGGGACCTCATGGCAGCCCGGCGCCTGTTCGTGCCTCCGCCGGATTTCGAGGACGCTCTTGCCGCACTGGATTCCGGCATCGTGGTGCTCCTCGGGCCACCCGGCACAGGCCGGGAGACGCACGCCCTCAATCTACTCGCTCATGGTAAGGAGGACCCCCGGCTCGTCCAGGTGGACGGGGCGGTTGACCTCAGCCGATGGGGGCCGCGGGCGCATGGAGTGACCGGATACCTGGTGATGGAGCCGCTTGATCCTTTCGCACTCCGCCCCTGGGACCTGTCCCGGCTGGAAGCCGCCTTAGCGGATGCGGGGGCATGCCTCGTCATTGTGCTCGCGGACACCCCCGGGCTCGCTGCCGCTCTGATGGATCGCCTTGGCATTCCGGTCCTATGCCACGCTCCTCCTGATCCACGAAAAGTCTTTCAAGCCCATCTCGCCGACGTCTGCCCCGACGACGCAGTACGCACCCGACTGGTGCAGTCGTTGGGACCCGGCCTCTTCGACGAGGTGCTGCCCTTGGACCTCCCGCCTCGCCATGCGGCGCAGGCCGCACAGATTGCTGCCAGGCTGGGCATTCGCGACGGCGTGTCCTGCGCTGAGGTTCTCTCCCGCTTGGGCCGTGTCGAGGCTCCTGCACTGGTGGCAAGGGCTCAGGGGGATCCCGCACTCCTAGCCCACCTTCTCTCGCTGTGTGTCTACGGCGGGCTGGACCGCAGTGTCGTCTGGGAGAGGGCAGCAGACCTGCTGCGGCCGACACCACCCCGATGCGAAGGGGAACCCACCACAGGAAGCCTTGGGACGGAGTGGGGGTGGCCCTCGCTCGAACCCGGCCGGCAACCGCCCCAGTCGGAGACTTTGGGGGCGTTCGGTGCAAATGACCTGTATAGGGTCGGAACGGATGCCGCGGATCGCGTGAAGTTCTTCTGGCCGACCGTGGGCGAGGCCGTATGGCGCCTGGTGTGCCGTGAGCACACCGACCTTCTGCCTGTGCTGCACGCCTGGCTTGGTTCTACGGGGAATGACCCAGCTCAGATCGAACGGGCCGGGCACGCTGTCACCGCTATGGCAGTTGGGACCGATGGCCAGACCTTAGAGCTGCTGCACCAGCTGGTCGCGGTACCGCGGCCTCAGGCTATTGAAGTGGCCGCCCGCTGCCTGAGTGAGACGGCCCAGCAGCCTGCAACGGCGGCTATGGCAGAACACCTGCTCCAGCAATGGAGTATCGCATCCGCCGCGGCCCTGCGGAGGGCGGTTGTGTATGCGTGTCGCTCGGAGCTACCGATCGAGCAGGCTCTCCAGCTGATGCACCGGGTGATGGGGACCCTGAGCAACGACGCCGACGATGTGGCCGTCGCCGCTGCTGTTGCAGAGGCGCTGGTGCAGCGCTTCGCAGCGAGCAATTGCGCGGATAGGAAGACCGTCCTGGACCGGATGCGGTCCTGGGCGGGCGCTGAGGACGTTACCGGCCAGTTGGTGGCCCTCACGTTTCCGGTCATGGTCGGGACGGACCTCACATGGTTCGCCCGCAGCATGCTTGATTCCGCCGCGACGGCCGCCACCGTGGTCCAACTGACCGGCCACGCCCTGAACGAGTCGGCCGCCTACGGATCCATGCGCGATGTCCTCCTCGCCTGGCTCTGCGGGAAAGCCGGTGCACCGGGGCCGCCCCCGGCGCTGGGGGTCTTGCTCAATGGCCTGGTGGAAGCCCGGCAGCCCGGGTTCCTGCGCTGGCTCTTGGCCGTCGACCGGGGCCCGGAAGGTATGCCCGGCAAGGAACGGGTGGCAGCACTGTTGGACGAGTGGCGCGGCAAGGCCCCGACCGCGAGCACGGACTGATCAGGAGGAACCCCGATGGCATTAGCTCCTCACCCTGGACTTTTCGCCTCTATCGAGCGGCAGTGCGTCGGCCGCAATCCGTCACCTGAGCTGCGGCTCATCGACGGATCACAAGCAGAAGGCGTTCCCGTCGCCCTGGAGCAGGCACGCCGCCTGCTGTACGACCCGTCGGGTGACCGGGCTGTGCGTGATGCGCTCTGGTACCAGATCGCGGAGCGCGGGCGTACCGCCGCCCCGTCCGACTGGCCGCTGGCCGCCGTGTGGCTGGGACTGCCGGGTCTGCGCCGGACCGTGTTCAGGATCACCCACTATTGCCGTGCAGAGCGTGGTGACGTTGAAGCCGAACTCGTCACGAACTACCTCGAAACGCTGGCTGAGCTCGGACCGACGATCGCCGACCCGGGGGCCACGGTGCTGCGCTCAGCCTGCTCGCACGCATGGACTGTATGGCGCAAGGCCCACAACGAAGTGTCAGCGGAGGACATGGAGAGGTTCACCTGCCTTCCTGCGGTCACCGGAGGTCTCTGGCAGGCGGACTACGACCCGCCCGAGCGGCCGGACGGGCTCTCGGCAACGTTGCGGATCACCGTTCCCGCCCACCGTCGCGAAGGCGTGCGGACCGGAGCACTGGCCCAGGCATGGGGTCTGGCCGACACAGCGACCGACACCGGTCACCTGCGCCGGGGAAGGCAGGTCGGGACGATGTCCCTGCGGCGCGTCAGGGGGAACGGATGACCGCTCACAGCGCCCCGCAGCTGACACCTTTGACCTTTCGGGAGATCTTTGACCTGCCCGTCAGCGTGGATCTGAGGACGGCGGCCAGGGCATTCGGCATGTGTCTGGGTACTGCCTATCGGCTCGTTGATCTCGGCACCTTCCCCTGCGAGACCGTGCGTGTCGGCCGGCGCCACCGGGTACTCACCGTGAACCTGTTGCGCGCGTTGGGCGTCGAGGAGCGGCCCGTCTTCGCCGATGAGATTGCCGATGGTGTCGCACTCACCCTCTTCGACTGACGCCTCCAAGCCCTGCAGCTGGCAGCAGCTGACAGGACCCACGCACAACTGAAGGAGCCAGCATGCCTTTCAACGCACCTACCTGCCTTGCCATAGGAGAGACGGCCACCATCGCCCGCCCCACCCGTGAAACCGTCTTCGGCGGCCGATCACGGACCGCCATCTTCTATGAGGACATCGTGCGTCCCACCTGCGAACAACTCGGCCTCACTCTCCTTCGAGCCGACGAGCTGCGGGCCGCCGACTTGCCTGCTGAGCAGTTGCAACGGCTGGTCACTGAAGTAGACATCGTTGTCGCCGACCTCGGCGGCGCCGGACAGGAGCTGTCCTTCAGCCTCGGGGTCCGACATGCACTCGGCCGGTACACCGTCCACTTCATCGAGGGGCGTGATACCCCTCCCCGGGCGGGAGGCGCGCCCTGCATCGAGTTCCCGGTCTTTCCTGCAACTGTGGCCGCGGCGCGGCAGCGGCTCACGGCCCTGTTGCGCGATGCAGAATTCGGGCTGAGTTCCGTAGCCCCGCCGCCTGACCCGGGTGCCGACCAGGGTGTCAGCTCGCCGGCGGGACCTGAGCAGGAGCCCCCTGGGCTGTTCGACCTGGTAGCGGACGCGGAAGCGCAGTTGGAAGCCATCTCAGGCGATATGGCCGATGTAGAAGCGGCTTTGACTGATCTTGCGGCAATGTCGGAGCTCATTGCCGAGGACATGATGCGAGTCGGCCATACCGGGGCTTCGATGGGCACGCGGTTGGCCGTGGTCCACCGCCTGGCAAAAGCCATCGATGGACCGGCCGATGATCTGGAAGCGGCGGCCGAACGCTTCGCCAGACGGATGCAGGCTGTAGTCGTCGCCTTCGGACACTTTCTGGAATGGGCCCGGCACACGCCGCGCCGCGAATGGCCGGACGGCGTGGAAGGCGTACTCGACCAGGTGGTTTCAACCTCTCTGGAGATCCGGACTGCGGCTGTGGGCTTCCAGGAAGTAATGGGTCTCATCAACATGTTCGGAGCCGCCAGTCGGCATCTGCGGGGACCCGCCCGGCGAATCGGGGGATCCCTTCAGATGTTGTTCGGCAGCGTGGCGGCGCTGGAAGAGTGGCAAGACGTGGCTCTCGAACTCAAGCAAAGCTGACGGTTTCCGACTTCGCGCGCACAACAGGAAAGGGGCCGTCCGGAGATTCTCTGGGCGGCCTCCCAGGTTTTCGGAAGGTTACGTGTTCAGGGGGCAGGCGGCAGGAGGGTGCCCAAGGGGCCCAGGTCGAGGTTGAGGTCGGAGAGGGTGTAGCCGTGTTGGGCGCAGAGGTCCGTCATGCGGTCGTGGAGGGCCAGGAGGGTGGCGCCGAGTTCCTCCTCCTGCGCGTCGGTGAGGCCGCCCGCTTCGACGCGTCGCAGCGCTTGGCGTTCGATCAGCTGGCGCAGGAGCTCCACGAGGGTCAGGACGAGTTTGACCAGGTCCTCAGCCACGGTGTCGGGGCCGGTGCGCATGCGGTGGCCGGGGGAGGGGGCGGCAGTGGCCTCCGCCGCCTCGGCCGGGGTGGCGGGGAGCAGGCTGAGGGCCTCGGCCATGGTGTCGCCGAGCGCGCGCAGGTCCGGGACGTCAGGGGCCATGGCGCTCACCGTCCGCGGTGGAGACCGAGCTGATCAGGGCGCGCAGGGAGATCCGTACGAGGTCGATGTCGGCGATGGAGAGGACGATGTCGCCGGTGATGACCACACCGCCCGCCAGGAGCCGGTCGAGGAGGTCGACGAGGGCCACCTGCCGGGCGGGCAGGGCGGCACCGGGTGGCACGGCAGCGGGCCGGTCGGCGGGGTTCATGGTGCTGCGAAGGAGTAGGGGGCCCAGGGTCCGGTCACCTCGATGCGGATGCCCGGGAGGTCCTGCGCCGCACCGGTGACCGCCGCCCGGAACGCGTCGGCCTGGGGGTCGGCCACGAGGTAGGCGTCGTTGAGGACGTTCTCCTCGGTCGCGGAGGCGGCGAGCGGCCCGCTCTGGGCGGGGTGGCGCACCAGGCCCGCGGTGTGGCGGCGGGCCAGGTCGGCGATCCGTTCGGTGGCCAGCTGCGCCTGCCGGTAGTGGTCCTCATGCGCATGGTGCTGGGCCCGCCGGGCGGCCAGATAGGCCTTGCCGGGGCTGGAGGCGGCCGGTGCCGGCTCGGCGGGGGGCCGGTCCGCGGGGCGCACGTAGATCTTGACGCCGTACTCGGCGTGGCCGCTCAGCCGTGCCAGCTGCGCGGCGAAGGCCCCGCTCTGGGCCCGCAGGGCGTCCAGCGCGCTCGCGGGGTCCTGGTAGAGGGTGGCCATGCGCAGGGGCAGGACGGTGGTCTGCGAGGCGAGCACCTCGATGACGCGGTGGTGGGCCCGCGCGGTGACCTCCAGCCAGCGGAGGTCCTCGAAGCGGGCCTTGAGGGCCTCCTCGTCGAAGTCGGCGCGGGGGACGTCGCTGACGGTGAACGACACGGGGCCGGAGGACGAGAGGAGGGTGACCGGGGCGCCCGCCACGCCCTCGAGGCCCGCCAGGACCTCCCCCAGCCCGGGTACGGGCGCGGTGACCGCGTACACGTAGGTGAGGGTGGGGGCCGGGGTGGCCGGGGTGTCGTTCATCGCGGCGGCCTGCGCTTCTTCGTGGTCCGTACGGAGGGCTCCTCCACAGCCTCCTCCTCGGGCTCCTCCTCCGCCCCGCGGGGCAGGGGAGCCGGCTCCGCCCCGGTCGTCCGGCGCAGCTGTTCCAGTTCGGCGCGCAGACGCTCGTTCTCGGCGGCCAGTGACCGGTCCTCGTGCCGGGAGGCCCCGGAGGACAGCGACGCATCGTGCTCCCACCAGTCGATGCCCATCTCCTTCGCCTTGTCGACGGAGGCGATCAGGATGCGCAGTTTGATGGTCAGGAGCTCGATGTCGAGCAGGTTGATGCGGATGTCGCCGGCGATGACGATCCCCTTGTCCAGCACGCGTTCGAGGATGTCGGCGAGGCTGGCCGAGGAGCCGCCGGGCGGGTAGCCGGCCATGGCGGGGCGCGCATCGAACCTGTGGGACAGGGAGTCACTCACGGCTTTCGCCTCCGACGGGTCTCGTCACTCACCGGTTGCGGTGGAGGTACTCCTCGATCTCCTGGAGGCGGTCGAGCAGTGCTTCCTCCTCGCGGTCGAACGTCTCCTGGTCGATCTCCCCGTCGGACAACTGCCGCGCGAGGTCGGCGAGCGCCGCCCACACGGGTGCGGGGTCGTAGTACTCGGCCTCCGCCTTTTCCGCCAGGCGCTGCGCCACCCACACCACGGACCGCACGGGGAAGAGGGGGGCGGTGATCAGATTCCCGAGCAGGCCCATGGCCGGAGCTCCTTCCTGTGTTCTTTCCTGCGGCCCCGAGCCCCTTCCTACGGCACGAAGCTGTACGGGGGCAGCGGTCCTGCCACCCGGGTGCGGACACCGGCCTCGATGTCCCGGGTCAGTTCGGCGTGGGCGTCGAGGAAGGCGCGCTCGTCGTCCCGCGGCACCAGCAGCGAGAGGTTGAGGAAGTCCTCGCCGGTGGGCGGATGGAGCACGTGCTCGCGGGCCAGGGGCGCCAGCGCCCGGATCACCTCGGTGGAGGTGTTCGTGCGCCGTACGTCGACCTCGGCCGCGACCAGCTGCCCCAGCTCCAGCGACAGCCGGGGGTCCGAGGCCCCGGCGCGGATCTCCTCGTTGAGCAGGCGCGCCCGGGGGGAGTCGTCCAGGATCTCCCGCAGGAGGAGGTCCTCCTCGCGCCCGGCCTTGACGTTGTACTCGACGCACCCCTGCACCCCGGCCAAGGCGTCCAGGTACGTGGCCGCGTCCTCCTCCAGGACCCGGCGTACGGACGCATCGTCGGCGGCGGTGTACCCGAACTGCAGCGGCAGCGGGGTCCCGTCCTCCAGGAGCCGGTCCAGGACCGCCTGGTGGGCTGCGAGGTCCCGGCGTTTGGGGCGGATCTCCTCGTCGACGTCGCTGACCACCGCCCGCAGCTGCTCCGTCTCCAGCGAGCGCACGGGCGGGGCGTCCGAGCCGACGCCCGTGAGCCCGTCCAGGCGGCACGGGTGCTCGCGCAGGGTGACGGCGTACACGTAGACGGCCATGGGTCACTCCCTCTCGCGGTGCACCGGCCGGCGGGTGGGCCTCCGGCGACGGACAGGCTGCTCTTCCTCCTCCTGCTCCCGCTCGTCCTCCTCCGGCTCCTCTTCGTCGCCGCCGCGGCCCGTCAGTGACTGCGTCACGGCCTCCATCGCGCCGCTCAGGGCGCCCTTGGTCTTGCCGCTGCTGCCGCCTTCGACCACCTTGCCGACGACGTCCGGCAGCTGGGCGGGGGCCTTGCGGCCCGCCTCCAGGTCCAGCCGGTTGCAGGCCTCCGCGAAGCGGAGGTAGGTGTCGACGCTGGCGACGACGATCCGTGCGTCGATCTTCAGGATCTCGATCCCGACCAGGGAGACGCGCACGAAGGCATCGATGACCAGACCCTTGTCGAGGATGAGTTCCAGGACGTCGTAGAGGCTGCTGGTGCCTCCGCCGCCGCTGCGGCTGAGGTTCCCGCCCGCTCCTTGCGGCACCATCGTCATGGCGCTTCCCTTCCCGGCCGTCCGTCCGGTGTCAGCCGCCCGGCCGGTCGATCATGCCCCGGCTGTACCTCCGGGTCCGTTCGTAGGAGATCAGTTCGCCCTCCTCGTCCAGCGTCACCGTGTAGCTGCCCATGACGCTGGTGGTGTCGGGGATGCGTTCGAGCTCGAGCACCTCCACCACCGCCTCCCAGCCCTCCTCCGTCGGTCTCAGCGAGGACACCGACTCCGGCCGGCGGCCCAGCAGGTCCGACAACTGCTCCACGGCGGCCCGCAGGGCCGAGGACGCGACGGGTACACCGTGCCGCCGTCCGGCCGCCGACTTGCGCGCGGACCTGGTGGTCGGCTGTTCGCCGTCATCCTGCGCCGGGCTGCGCCGGCGGCGAGCGGGTTGCGGCAAGGCCATCTGCTCCCTCGGAACCGAAACTCCCTGGACTACGCCCCTCCCCGCGTCTGCGCCCGTCACACTCCCGAGGTGGAACTTTCTTCGCATATCCGCGCATATTGCGCTTCGGCGTGAGCAGGCCTGTAGGGACCGCTCGGGTCACGGCCCGACCGTCCACCGCCTTAGGAAAGGACCAGGCTGATGGATGACACGAGCAAGATCGCCCTGGCTGCCGCCATCGCGGGGGGCTACCTACTGGGCCGCGCGAAAAAGGGCCGGATGGCCCTGTCACTGGCCACCTACATCGCCGGCCGCAGGTTCGGCCTCGAACCGGGCCAGCTCATGACCCAGGGACTGCGCAAGCTCAGCGAGATGCCGCAGGTCGCCGAACTCGGTGAGCAGGTGCGCGGCGAGGCCCTCCAGGCGGGCCGCAAGGCCCTGACCGCAGCGGCCAACCGCCAGCTCTCCGACCTGGCCGACACCCTCCACCAGCGCACGCTCGAACTCACCCGCGGGCCGAGGAAGGAGGAGCCGCAGGACGAGTACGAGGAGGACGAGGGCGAGGCCTACGAGGACGAGTACGAGGACGAGGGCCGGGACGAGGAGCCCTACGAGGACGAGGCCGAGGGCGAGGAGGACCAGCCCTACGACGAGGAGTACGAGGACGAGGACGAGGACCAGGGCGAGGAGGAGTACGAGGACGAGGCCGGGGACGAGGCCAGGGACGACGAGCGGGGCGAGGACGAAGAGGACGAAGAGGAAGAGGGCGAGGAAGAGGGGGAGGAAGAGCCGGAGTCCGAGGTAGAGCCCGAGGAAGCCGAGGAGCCCGAGGAAGCCGAGGAGCCCGAGGAAGCCGAGGAGCCCGAGGAAGAGCAGCCCCGCAGGGCGCGGGCAGCGCCCCGCTCCCGCCGCAGCACCCCCTCGGCCGGGAAGGCCGCCCCCCGCAAGCCGGCCGGTGAAGCCGCTTCCCGCAGCCGGGCCGCGCCTGCCGAGAAGGCGGGCTCCCGGGCGGCCCACGCACCGGCGAAGAAGACCGCTTCGGCGGGCAAGACCGCTCCGGGGAAGCCTTCGGCGAAGAAGACGGCGGCCAAGAAGACGGCAGCCACGAAGAGGACGGCGAAGAAGACGACGGCGTCCTCGGGAACGCCGGCGAAGAAGACGGCGGCCCCCAAGCCGCCGGCGAAGAAGACGGCAGCCACGAAGACGGCGGCCCCCAAGCCGGCAGCGAAGAAGACGACGGCCAAGGAGACGGCGGCCAAGAAGACGACAGCCAAGAAGACGACAGCCAAGAAGACAGCGGCCAAGCGGGCCCCGGCCAAGCGGGCACCCGCCAAGCAGGCGCCGGCGAAGCGGGCCCCGGCCAAGCGGGCACCGGCGAAGAAGACCGCCTCGCGCAGGCCGGCGCGCAGCGGCAGCAGCGCCAAGAAGACCGCCACGCCGGCGAAGAAGACGTCGGCCCGCAAGTCGACGACGCGGAGGTAGCGCCATGGCCACCACCACCCACCGGGACCGCTCCCGCAGCCAACAGTCCCCGCTGGACCAGCTGCTCGAGGAACTCGGCGGCTACCTCTCCGCCCAGGCCGACCAACTGGCCGACAAGGCCGCCGACAAGCTCGGCGACTTCACCGACCAGCTCTCCGACGTCGCCGAGAACGGCGGCTCGCTGGCCGACATCGGCGGTCGGCTCCTCAAGGGCGACTCACCTCTCAAGGCCGTGGCCGGCAGTACGCTCGGCGGGCTGAAGGACAAGGTCAAGGACCTCGGCGGCGGGCTGCTGGGCGGCGGAAAGGGCAGAGGCCGCAAGAGCGGATCCAAGCCCACCCACATCGCGGAGTCCGTCGACATCGGCATCCCCTTGCGTACCGCCTACAACCACTGGACCCAGTACGAACAGTTCAGCTCCTTCGCCAAGGGCGTCCGCAGCGTTTCCCAGGGTGACGACACCACCAGCGACTGGAAGGTCAAGGTGGGCCCCTCCACCCGCAGCTGGAAGGCGACGGTCCAGGAGCAGATCCCCGACGACCGGATCGTGTGGACCTCCGAGGGCGCCAAAGGGACCACGCGCGGATGCGTCAGCTTCCACGAGCTCGCCCCGTCCCTCACCCGCATACTCCTGGTCGTCGAGTACTACCCCTCCGGGCTGTTCGAGAAGACGGGAAACCTCTGGCGCGCGCAGGGCCGGCGCATGCGCCTGGACCTCAAGCACTTCATGCGCTACGTGACCCTGTCCAGCGACGAGGAGCCGGAGGGCTGGCGCGGCGAGATACGGGACGGCGAGGTCGTGCGCACCCACGACGAGGCCGTCGAGGAGGAGGAGTCCTCCGAAGAGGAACCGCAGGAGTCGGAGGACGAGGACTACGAGGACGAGCAGGACGAGCGGGGTGAGCAGGAGTACCCCGAGGACGAGGAGTACGAGGACGAAGAGGACGAAGAGGAAGAGCCTGAAGAACCTGAAGAAGAGGAGGAGGAAGGCGAGGACGAGGGCGAGTTCGAGGACGAGGACGAGGAGTACGAGGACGAGGAGGAGCAGCGCCCCCGGCGGCGGCGCCGCTGAGCGGCCCGTCAGGCTGTGTCGGGTACGTGGACGGCCAGGACGCAGATGTCGTCGCGGTGCTGGGGCCGCATCCCGGCCAGGGTCGGTGCGAGGTCCT
This sequence comes from Streptomyces sp. NPDC046876, assembly GCF_040645035.1. Classification (NCBI taxonomy): domain Bacteria; kingdom Bacillati; phylum Actinomycetota; class Actinomycetes; order Kitasatosporales; family Streptomycetaceae; genus Streptomyces; species Streptomyces sp. NPDC046876. The sequence continues at coordinate 87,274 of NZ_JBEYXK010000014.1, forward strand.
CGTGCCGGCCGTCCAGCACCAGTCGCAGCGTGGTCTCGGCGAGCCGGGCGAGCCCTTCGTCGATGTCCTCGCCCGGGTCCTCCACGAGGCCGTCGGTGTAGAGCAGCAGGTGGTCACCGGGCAGCAGTTCGATCTCGGCCTCCCCGTACCTGGTCTCGAAGGCGGCTCCGAGGAGCCCGCCCTCGGGCTGCTCGAGGTACTCCGCCCGCCCCTCCCGGATCAGCAGCGGCGGCAGGTGCCCGGCCCTGACCCAGGTCAGCCGGTGGTCGCCGGGCCGGTAGCGGGCCATGACCATGGTGGCGGTGGCCCCGTGCGCGTCCGGGGCGCTGTGGAGCAGCAGCGCATTGAGGCGGCCGAGGACGTCGGGGAGGGCCGATCCTGTGACGGTCATGCCCTTGGTGGTGAACCGGAGCTGGGCCATGGTGCCGACGGCCGGGAGGCCGTGGCCGGCGACGTCGCCGACGACGAAGAGGGCCTCCCCGTCGGGGAGCTCGATGGCGCTGTACCAGTCGCCGCCGACGTTGACCCCGCGGTCCGCGGGCACGTACGCGACGTCCACGCACAGTCCGGCGAGCTCGAGGGACTGCACGGGCGTCGGCAGCAGGGTCTCCTGGAGCCGGGCGGCGAGGGTGCGCTCGGCCTGGAGCATGCCGCGCTGGACGAGATTGACGCGTTCGCTCTCGCGCAGGGCGATCTCGGCGCCCCGCTGCGCGGTGAGGTCCTGGAAGAAGCCGTGGGCCTCGACCGGCGTCCCGTCGGCGTCGGTCTGCGCCTCCGCCACGATCCGCAGGTGGCGGACCCCCCGGGCGGTGGTGATGCGGAACGGCTGGTCGATGGGGGTGCCGTCGCCGAGCAGCCGCCGGACCGCCGCCGCCACCGCCGGGAGGTCGTCCGGCACCAGGTGCCGGGGGAGCTCCTCGAGGGTCATGGGGCCCTCGGCCGGTTCGCGGCCGAAGATGGCGTACACCTGCTCCGACCAGAGGATGGTGTTGCCGGCCAGGTTCCAGCTGGCCCAGCCGAGGTTGCCCAGGCGCTGCATGTCGGCGAGCCTGCGGGCCTCGCGCTCGCTGGTGTCGTGGCGGACCCAGGACACCACCAGGCGGTCACCGAGCCGGGACGCCCGTACCGAGTAGGACGACTCGTGCGGGACCCCGGCGAGCACCTCGTGGTAGGTGAAGGGGGGCCCTTCGTAGACGGCTCCTGTCAGCAGCGTCTCCAGGTAGCCGTCCCACAGGGCGCTGCCCGCCACGGTCGGGTAGGTCTCGAGGACCCTGCGCCCCACCAGCTCCCTGCCCCGCCGCCCGGCCACGTCGACCGAATCCGGGGCGGCCGCGTCGATGCGGTAGTCCTCGACCGTCCCCGCCTCGGACCGCAGGGGGGTGAGGAGGATGGCCGGCCCGGACAGGGCGTCGAGGATCCGCTGGATCTGGTCCACGTCCTCCCCGGGCGCGTCCGGGGAGGTACCCGGGAGGGCCCGGAGCGGCCCGGCGCACATCCGGACGGCCCGGCGCAGCAGGGTCCGGCTCCGGGGCTCGAAGGGGGCCTCCCGGTTCCGGAAGAAGCCGACGACGACCCGGGCCCGGCCGGGGACCGGGATCCAGGCGCGCGAGGGCCACTGCTCGGGCGGGTCTCCGATGAGGAGGTACCGGACGGCGTCCTGCGCGGGGTTCTCCAGCCACACCGCGCGCCCCTCGGCGAGCGCCTCCATCGCCGCGACGCCGCTGAGCGGCGGGACGTGGCTCCACTGCTCGGCGAGGGCGTCGTCGATGCCGGCGTGGCCGACCAGGTCCAGCCGGCCGGAGGCCGTCTCGGTGTAGATCATGACGGCGTCCACGCCCTCGGGCTCGCCGAGGACCCTGCGCAGGAGCCCGGCCACGTCATGGGGTGTCTGCGTGCCGGTGAGCCCTTCGGCGAGCCGGGCCAGGGGAGCTGCCTGACCCTCGTCGCCCTCCGTGACCGCCAGGTACCGGCCGGAGCTGAACGGCGACGGGCCGCTCGCGACGGCCCCGCCGGGAGCGGATTCCTCCGGGGGTGCCTCCGGGTGCCGCCGGGGGTACGAGAACATCCCGCCCCGGCCGGTCCTGCCCAGGGTGATCCAGCACTCCTCCATGAGCGTGCGCCGGCCCTTGTCGGCGCGGGCGCACAACAGCTCGTACGCCGCGTCGGCGGACATCCCCTGCTCGACCATGAGGACGCCCTTGGCCCGTTCGACGACGCCCGTCATCGAGGCCACGGCCTCCAGCTCCACGACCTCGGCCCGCAGCCTGGCGACGACCTTCGCCAGGGCCAGCACCTCGGGCGTGGCGCCGTCACCGGGGAGTCCGGGGAGTACGGAGTCGCTCTCCATGCTTTGAGCATCCCACTTCCGGGCCGTTCAGGCGGGCGCCGTGACAGGCATGATCCGGCCGTTGCGGGAAAGGCGCGGGGCAGTACGCCACCCACGGCCCGCCGGCGGCCGCGGGTGGCGTGGAGCCCGAGTCACGGAGGTGAGCGCAGTGACGACGCAGCCGACGCAACCGCCCCCCGACGGCCCCGACCGGACCCCCTCGAGGCCCGATCCCGTCCCCCGCGACCCACAACCGGAGGACGCTCCCGCGCCCGAGGAACCCCCGGACGGACCCGTACCGTCGCGCGAAGGGGATCCCGAGAAGCCGCTGCCGGAACCCCCTGACTGATCACCGGCGGCGTGCGGTCCTGCGCCGGTACACCAGGGTCGCGGCCAGCGCCGCGGCCGGGGCGGCCCACAGCGCGCGCGGGCGGCGCGCCGCCCAGGCCTCGGGGGAGCGCGGGTGGGCGCGGGCGTCGAAGCGCCCGTGAGCACCGAAGTCCCGGCCGTCCTCGCCGTCGAGCGGGTGCCACAGGTTGTGGTGGCGCGGCTCGGTGTCGGGCTCGCCGGTCTGCTGGGAGGCGTAACCGGTGCGCGCGAGGTACCGGTCCAGCAAGCCGGGTGCGACCCGGTTGGCGAGCACCGTCGCGAGGGTCGCGCCGCCCACGCAGTACTCGCGGCGTCCGGGATGGTCGGCCGCGTGGACGACGGCGCGGGCGGCCACCTCCGGCTGGTAGATGGGCGGCACGGGCTGCGGCCGCCGCGGCAGTCGTGAGAGCCCCCACGAGAACTGCGGGGTGTTGACGGCCGGCAGCTGGACCACCGTGATGCGCACCCGGCTGCCGCGGTGCAGGAGCTCGGTGCGGACGGCGGAGGTGAACCCGTGGACGGCGTGCTTGGCACCGCAGTACGGCGACTGCAGGGGGATCGCGCGTTCGGCGAGGGCGGAGCCGACCTGCACGATCGCCCCCGAGTCCCGGGGCAGCATCCGGGCCAGCGCGGCCCGCGTCCCGTGCACGTACCCGAGGTACGTCACCTCCGTCACCCGGCGGAACTCCTCGGGTCGGATCTCCTCGAACGGCGCGAAAACGGTGGTGAAGGCGGCGTTGACCCAGACGTCGACGGGGCCGAAGGCGGCCTCCACCTCGTCCGCGGCCGCATCGACCTGGGTGTGGTCGGAGACGTCGGCGGGCACCACCAGCGGGGTGCCGCCCGCCTCGGCAACCTCCCGCGCCGCCGCCTCCAGCCCCGTGCGGCCGCGGGCGATCAGGGCCACCCGGGCCCCGCGCGCGGCGAAGGCGCGGGCCGTGGCGCGCCCGACGCCCGCACTGGCTCCGGTGATCACCACGGTCTGCGGCTCGGATCCGTGCCCCTGCTGCCCGTGCCTGCGTGCCATCATCGCGTCCTCCGTGTCGGCCGTTCGTCTGCGGCGTCTTTCAGCGTCTTTCAGCGTCTTTCGGCGTCTTTCGGCGTCTTGCGGGTCCTCGGCGTGCCCGGGGCTCACACGGGCGTGAGCGCGTGGGCGAGCTTCTTCAGCAGCGATCGCTGCGGGCGCTGCGGAGCCCGCTCGCGGGCCTCCGCCATGCGCGCGCCGATGGCCTGGAGCTCCTTGCGGCCCACGGACCGGCGCACCTCGGGGAACCAGGCGCCCTCCTCGGCCTCCATGTGCCGCTCGACGGCTTCCATCAGCACCTTGGCCTTGGCGTCGAAGGCCTCGTCGGCCGGGTCCATGCCCTCCAGCTCGCGTGCCAGGACGTCCGCGACGTGGTGCTCCTCGTGGAACTCCAGCACGGTCTCCCCGGTCTGCGGGACCAGTTGGCGTACGCGGGGGTACATGACCTCGTCCTCGATGTGCGTGTGGACGCTGAGCAGGTGCAGCAGCTCGTCGACCGCCTCGGCCTTGGCGGCCGGGTCCGCGGCCGTGTGGCGGGTCCCGGGGGCACCGCGCTGCCCGTCGCCGTGCTGCCCGTCGCCCCTGGTGCTGCTCCTGCCGCTCTCCGCCGCCCGGTAGGCGCGGATGAGCTTGCGGATCTGCTTGTGGTCGTCCCTGAGCATGACGATGGCGTCGGTGGACATGGCTCGCTCCTGCTGCCGATCGGCCTGGTACTGGTCGTACCGGTCCTGCTGTCGTGCGGCTGCCCGCCGGGGCGTCGGACATGCATGCGCCGCGCACGTGTCCCGCGCGGCGTACCGGGAAGACGCCGGTGACCGGTTCCGCCCCCGCGAGAGGAGCAAGGGCGATGGGAGCACCTGTGGAGCGCGCCGGCCGCGCCGACCGGATCGCACACCCCTGGGGCAGCCGCACGCCCTACCGGCGCGGCGCCCCCTGGCCCGCCCGTACGGACGGCCACCTGGCCCCCGGCACCCTGCCCGGGGACGTCGACGCGTGGGTGCCCTCCGCGTCCCTGCTGCACTCCAACGGCGACGCCATGGACATCGCCGTGCGCGACGGCCGCATCGTCGGGGTCCGCGGCTGCACCGGTGACCGGGTCAACCGCGGCCGACTCGGCCCGAAGGACCTCTTCGGCTGGCAGGCCAACCACTCCGGGGACCGGCTGCGCACACCGCTGATCCGCCGGGACGGCCGCCTGCAGGAGTGCTCCTGGGACACCGCCCTCGCCGCCGTCGCCGACCGCACCACGTCCCTCCTGGAGGAAGACGGCCCGGGCTCGATCGGTTTCTACACCACCGGGCAGCTGTTCCTCGAGGAGTACTACACGCTCGCCGTGCTGGCCCGGGCCGGCATCGGCACCCACCACCTCGACGGCAACACCCGCATGTGCACGGCCACCGCCGCCGAGGCGCTCAAGGAGACCTTCGGCTGCGACGGCCAGCCGGGCTCGTACACGGACGTCGACCACGCCGACGCCCTCGCCCTCTTCGGGCACAACATGGCCGAGACCCAGCCCGTGCTGTGGATGCGGGTGCTCGACCGGCTGGCCGGACCGGATCCGCCGCGCCTGCTCTGCGTCGACCCCCGCCCCACCCCCGTGGCCCGGGCCGCCGACGTACACCTGGCCCCCCGTACGGGCACGAACCTGGCGCTGCTCAACGCCCTGCTGCACGAGGTCCTCCGCCACGGCTGGATCGACCGCGCCTACCTGGAGGCCCACACCGTCGGCTTCGACGGGCTGGAGCAGCAGGTGGCGGACTGCACACCGCAGTGGGCGGCCGGGATCTGCGACGTGCCCGCCGCCGCGATCGGCGAGGCCGCCGAACTCCTCGGCGCAGCCGACCGGCTGCTGTCCACCGTGCTCCAGGGTGTCTACCAGTCCCACCAGGCCACCGCGGCCGCCGTCCAGGTCAACAACCTGCACCTGGTGCGCGGCATGCTGGGCCGCCCCGGCTGCGGCGTCCTGCAGATGAACGGCCAGCCCACCGCCCAGAACACCCGCGAGACCGGCGCCGACGGCGACCTGCCGGGCTTCCGCAACTGGCAGAACGACGCGCACGTCCGGGAGCTGGCCCGGATCTGGAACGTCGCCCCCGAGACCATCCCGCACTACGGGCCGCCCACCCACGCCATGCAGATCTTCCGCTACGCCGAGCAGGGCTCGGTCAAGATGCTGTGGATCAGCGGCACCAACCCGGCGGTCTCGCTGCCCGACCTCGGCCGCATCCGCTCCGTCCTCGGGCAGGAGGGCCTCTTCACCGTGGTGCAGGACCTGTTCGCGACCGAGACGGCGCAGTACGCGGACGTCGTGCTGCCCGCCGCCACGTGGGGCGAGAAGACCGGCACGTTCACCAACGCCGACCGCACCGTCCACCTGTCGGAGAAGGCGGTGGAGCCGCCCGGCCTCGCCCGCGCCGACCTGAACATCTTCCTCGACTACGCCCGCCGCATGGACTTCCGCGACCGTGACGGCGGACCGCTCGTCACCTGGGGGACCGCGCAGGAGGCCTTCGAGGCCTGGCAGCGGTGCAGTGCCGGGCGCCCCTGCGACTACACGGGCATCACCTACGACCGGCTGCGCGGCTCCGGGGGCATCCAGTGGCCCTGTACCGAGGCCGCGCCCGGGGGCACCGAGCGCCTGTACACCGACGGCATCAGCTGGGCGGCCCCCGACGACTGCGAGACGTACGGCAGGGACCTGCTGACCGGCGCGGCGGTCGAGGAGGAGGAGTACCGGGCGCTCAACCCCGAGGGCAAGGCGGTCATCAAGGCCGCGGCCTACGCGCCGCCGCACGAGGAGCCGGACGGGGAGTTCCCGCTGCGGCTCACCACGGGCCGTACCCTCTACCACTTCCACACCCGGACCAAGACCGGCCGGGTGCCGCAGCTCAACGCGGCGGCGCCGGAGGTGTGGGCCGAGCTCAGCCCCGCCGAGGCGGACGCGCACGGCCTGCGCGAGGGCGACCTGATCGAGGTGGCCACCGCGCGCGGTCGGGTCCTGGCCCGGCTGCGGATCACCGCGATCCGCGACGGGCTGGTCTTCCTGCCGTTCCACTACGGCTACTGGGACACTCCTCAGGGGGACGGCCCGGGCGAGGGGCGCGCCGGCCGGGCCGCCAACGAGACCACCGTCACCGACTGGGACCCGGTCTCCAAGCAGCCCCTCTTCAAGACCGCCGCGGCCCGGGTCGCCCTCGTCGAGCGCGGCGACGGCACCCCGGCTCCGGCACCCACCACCACGGCCTCGGCGCCCGCCGACCCGGACGGGGCCCCGGCCACCACCGGCGGGCCCGGGGCCCGCGCGACGGAGGAGCCGTCATGAACGCGATCGCGGTCACCCTGCGGGAACTCCACCGCGGAGAGCAGGAGCTCGACCGGGCGCTGCGGGCCGCGGCGGAGCGCCACGGGGCCGAGGTGGAGGTCCGCCACGTGGCCCTCGACCTCGCCCGCTGGTCCCGCGAGCACAGCGACCGGCTCGCCGCCCTCGGCCCCCGGTACGGAACGGACAGTGACGCAACGACCGCATCGACCGGCGCAACCGGCCCCACCGTGGGGGATCCCCCGGACCTGCCGGACGGGCTGGTGCTGCTGCGCGACCTGGGCCGCCTGCACCTCGCAGCCGTATGGAACTCGCTGCACTGGGAGATGCTCGCCCAGGCTGCGCAGGCCACGCGCGACCAACGCCTCCTCGAGGTGTGCACGGCCTGCCACCCGCAGACGATCCGGCAGATGAAGTGGGCCAACACCATGATCAAGACCCTGTCCCCACAGGTGCTGAGCAGCTCCTGATCCCAAGAGCCCGGCACTGGACTCGACACCACGGGCCGTGTCGAGTGCAGTGCCGGTTGCCGCTTGGATCCCGGTACGGCCGGGGCTGCTACGCCTGCGGCTGCGGGGCTCCGGCCCCCTGCGGCTGGGGACGGCCCCCGGGCCCGCCCGGACCGCCGCCCGGACCGCCCGGGCCGCCCTGGGGGACGAAGTCCTTGGCGCGGATGAGGGCGAAGGCCAGGACGCCGCCGACGAGGGCGATGATGCCGCTGGCGTACAGCAGGTCGTTCAGGGACGTGGCGAAGCCGGCGTGGACGGCGTGCTCCACCTGGCCGCGCAGCTCCGGCGGGGCGGAGGCGATCGCCTGGCCCGGGGCGCCCATGCGGATGGAGTCCGCGATCGTGTCGGTCTGACCCTGGAGGGAGGGGACGGCCGAGAGCCGCTCGCGCAGGGCGTCGTGGAGGGAGGCGGTGAAGATCGAGCCGTACAGGGCGATGCCGACGGCGATGCCCACCTGGCGGAAGGTCTGGTTCACGCCGGAGGCCATGCCGGCCCGCCACACGGGGACCACACCGATGGCGGTCGAGGCCAGCGGCGGGTTGACCATGCCGGCGCCGATGCCCGTGACGATGAAGCCCGGGATGAGGTGGGTCCAGTCCGAATCGGCGGAGACGCCCGTCATGAGCAGCAGGCCGACACCCACCACGACGAGGCCCGGGCCGATCAGCCACCGGGTCGGGACCCGGCTCATCACCCGGCCGGCCACCATGGCGGCGACGAGCGTGGCGCCGGAGCTGACCAGGAGGCGGGCGCCGGTGCCCATCGCGCTGTAGCCGAGGTCGTTCTGGAGGTACAGCACGAGGTAGATGAACATCGCGAACAGCGAGGCGTTCATCGCGAACGCCGCGATGGACCCGCCGAGGAAGGTCGGGGTCCGCAGCAGCGACAGGTCGAACATCGGCTCGGACACCCGCGATTCGACCACCACGAAGGCGATCAGGAACACCGCGGCCAGCGCGAAGCAGATCAGCACGCCCCGCTCGTCCCATGCCGTGTCACTCGCCCGGATCAGGGCGTAGACGAGGCTGAACAGGCCGGCGGTGAGCGGCACGATGCCCAGCCAGTCGACCTTGGAGGCGCGCGGCGGACGGGACTCGTCCACCAGGCGCAGCGTGATGACGAGCGCGGCGATGCCGATCGGCAGGTTCACGAGGAAGATGCCGCGCCAGCTGATCCCGCTGGTGATCACACCGCCCAGCACCGGGCCGAGGGCGGTCGCGACACCCGCGACGGCGCCCCAGATGCCGAAGGCCGCCCCCCGCTCCCTGCCCTGGAAGGCGCCGGCGAGCAGCGCGAGGGAGGTGGCGAAGAGGATCGCGCCGCCGACGCCCTGCACCGCGCGCGACAGGATCAGCGTCAGCTGGTCCTGGGCGACGCCGCACAGCAGCGATCCCGCCGTGAAGACCGCCAAGCCGATGACGAACAGGCGCCGCCTGCCGTACAGGTCGGCCAGGGAGCCGGAGGTGAGCAGGAGGGCCGCCAGACTTAACGCGTAAGCGTCCGTCGTCCATTGCAGACCGCTGAAGCTCGCGTCCAGTGAGTGCTGGATGTCCGGCAGTGCGACCGCGACGATCGTGACGTCGAGCAGCAGCATGAACGTCGCAGCACACACCACCAGCAGCGTCCACCATTGGCGTTTCATCGTTCGGAGCCCTCCTCGGCTCGTAACTCTCTTGTTGCCGCCCATAGGTGAATGGGCGTCAGAAGTGCTAGCATGCTAGCATGCGTGCAGAAGTGAAACAGTTCAACGTCTACTTGCCGGTGGAGCTCATCCGGCAGATCAAGCACCATGCCATCGAGAACGAGCAGTCGCTCTCGGCCCTGGTCGCCGAGGCGTTGCGCACGTACCTCGACGCATCCGAACAGGAACCTCCGAAGGGAAAGCAGGCATGACCACCGAAGGCATCGAAGGTGTCTACCTCGAGACCCACAACTGGGGAAAGGCGGCCAAGTTCTTCCAGACGCTGGGCTACAACGTCGAGTTCTCGACTCCCGAAGGCTCGGGAATGCTCCGCAACGGTGACGGGCCCTACCTCCTCCTTGCCGAAATTCCCGAGGACCAGAAGCCCGAGGTCCAGGTGGTGCTGAAGGTCGCGGACGCCGGCGAGTTCATCGCCGACCCGTCCGTCGAGGTGGTCACGCCGTTCGAGGAAACGCACTACGGAACGCAGGAGATGAAGGTGCGCGACCCCGACGGGCGGGTCTGGAGCCTGCAGGCGCCGATCAAGAAGTAAGCAGGAGGCAGCTGCCCTCATGCCCCCATGGTCCGCCCCTTCGTCGCACCCGCCGACGAGGGGGCGGACTTTCTGTCAACTCGCCCTCCGCGAACCGGTCGTGAACCTGACACAGGGGCGCCGGCGTTCTTTGACCGGTTCCCGACCCCCTCCCCATGATTCGGTCCGTCGGCCACATCACGGGAGATTTGCATGTCCGAGCAGAGGAACAGCACAGAATTACTGGTCATCGGCACCGGGGTGATCGCCGCGTCCATCGCTTACCACGCCGCGGAGGCGGGCGTCGGCGTCATCCGGCTGGAACGGGAACGGTCCGCGGAGACCGCGACACAGACCGCCGGTGCATTTCGCACGTATTTTCCCGGCCAGGTCCACGACTCCGAACTGGTGGCGCGCAGCCTGACCGATTTCCGCGCCTTCGGCAGCACCCTGGGCGCCGATCTCGGGATGGCGCAGACCGGAATGCTCGTCGTGGCCGCCACGGCCGAGCAGGCCGCCGAGCTGGAAGCGGAGGTGCCCGCCCAGCGTGACGCCGGCGTGGAGCTGGAGCTGCTGACCGCCGCACAGGTCGCCGCGCGCAACCCCTGGCTGGACCCGGCGGGCATCGAGGCGGGCATCTGGTGTCCGCAGATGATCCACCTCCGGGCGGACGAGGTCCTGCGCGGCTATACCGAGGGCGCGCAGAAGCACGGCGCGCGCACGGTCGGCGGGGCCCGCGTGACGGCACTGGACGCCGCGTCCGGCCGTGTCGCCACCACTGCGGGCGAGTTCACCGCCGAGGCGGTCGTCATCGCGGACGCGCAGGGCAGCGGGGGCATCGCCGAGCTGACCGGGCTGAAGCTTCCGCTGCGGGACCAGTTCGCCGAACTGTTCCGTACCGACCCGGTCGGCGACGGCGGTGGCGCCGTCGCGGCGCCGTTCACCTTCCACCCCGCGGCCGGCCTGAAGACGATGGCCATGGGCCCCTCGTTCCTGGTGGGGCTCGAACGCTTCGGCGACGATCCCGGCCTGCGGGCGGTCTGGCACGCGGAGGCCGCCGCCGAGGTGGCGCAGCGCTACCCGCGCCTGCGTGACGCCGCGCTGCACAGTGCCTGGACCGGGACCCTGGAGGTCACCCCCTCCAAAACGGCGCTCATCGGCAGGGCGGACGGTCCGAACGAACGGATCCTCTACGCGACCGGGTTCAGCGGCCACGAGCTCGGCCAGGCGCCCGCCGCCGGCCGGATCGTCCGCGACCTCCACCTCGGCCGCCGTCCCGGCGTCGACCTCACGCCGTTCTCACTCGCGCACAACGGGGCCTGACGACCGTCCTCCATTCCCCATCTTTCCCATTCCCCAACACCCCTCGAATTCCGGTGTCCGCCGCGCGGGCACCGGAATTTTGCATTCCCGGAACGTGTCACGTTCCGGGAAATGACAAACAATTCCCAAGGTGACAGAAAAACCGGTCCGATCGGCCGACCGAAAGTCGCTGTTCTTATATTCGATTTGCGACGGCATCCAGCCCGTTGGTGGTATCCAACTCCCCGCTCTCGTCAGCGACAGGGCCGAGTAGAAGGAGCTAGGAGCACAATGCGACAAATTGAGATCGCCTGGGAGCCGATCGGCGCCAAGGTTCGGATCACTCTCGACGAGGGACGCAACGCGGATCTGGTCGAGCCGCTGTGGGCATCACTGCCGTACCGGACCCTGCAGGGCCACGCGCTCGTGGCCGGCGACTGCATGTACCACGTCCCGCCGGCGCACGATCTGCTGCACGCCGTGCCGGACTACAAGGTGGACCGCAAGATCCAGCCCAACGGCACGGTGTTCCTCTCCGCCGTGCAGCACCTGACGATCAAGTACGGCGAGCTGACCGAGCCGATGCCGACCTCGCCGATCGGCCGGGTCGTCCCCGAGGACGTGGACTCGCTGCCGAAGATCGGCCAGATGATCTGGGAGTCGGTCTACGGAAACGGCGAGCCGGTGATCGCCCACGTACGGCGCGTCGACGGGCCGTCCGGCCACGGCGTACGGCGGGTCGACGTCGGGTCCGACAAGCTGCGCGACCTGATCGAGCGGATCGCCGCGGAGACCGAGCGCGTGCTGGTCGACCCGACCGACGAGCTGCTCGACATCCACGAGGGCAAGTCCCGCGGCACCTCCGGCGCAGGGACGAAGAACTCGGTCCTGACCACCCTGGTCGCCGTGAACGGCGAGACCCGGCCGCTCGGCTACGTCAACTACACCACGCTGGTCAAGGCCGGCCGCAACATCGACATGCCGCTCTCCTCCCTGATCGAGCTGGCCCGCATCCTGCTCGTCAAGCCGACCGAATTCCTCGGCTACTGCGGAATGAACACCCTTTGGGACATCACCAAGGAAGTCGTCGCCGCATTCGACGTCATCACCACGCGCGAGGATTTCGTCGCGCTGATGGCGCAGATGGCGACGTACGTCAATGCCCTCGGTGCCTGGAACCTCCAGCTGTTCCCGTGGGACATCGAAGGCGACGACTGGACCTACCGTCCGACCATTACGAGGGGCGCGCATGTCTGAGCAGAAGAACACGGCGGAAATGCTGGTCATCGGCGGAGGGGTGATCGGCACCTCCATCGCCTACCACGCCGCCAAGGCGGGCGTCGACGTCGTCCTCGTGGAGAAGAACCAGTTCGGTTCCCGGACCACCTCCCAGACCGCCCGAGCTTTCCGCACCTATTTCCCCCGCAAGCCGCACGACTCCGAGCTGGCGACGCGCAGCCTCGCGGAATTCCGGCAGTTCGCCGCGGACACGGGCGTCGACGTCGGACTGCAGGACCTGGGGCTGCTGACGATCCTCACCAGCCCGCAGCAGGCGGCCGAGCTGGAGGCCGACCTCGCGGACCACCGCGAGGCCGGAGCCGCGGTGGAGATGATCACGGCCGCGCGGGCGGTCGAGCTCAACCCCTGGCTGGACCCCGACACGATCGAGGCCGCGGTCTGGAACCCGGCGACGTACCGCATCAAGCCGGAGGCGATCGTCCGCGGGTACGCCGAGGCCGCGGAGCGGCACGGGGCGCGCCTGTACTCGCAGACCGCCGTGACCGGCATCGACGCCGACAGCGGCGTGGTCACCACCACGGCGGGCGACTTCACCGCGGAGTCCGTCGTCATCGCGGCCGGCCCGTTCAGCGGCGACGTCGCAAAGCTGGCCGGCCTGGACCTGCCGGTGTGGGGGCAGTTCGCGGAGCTGCTGCACTCCGACCCGCTCCGCACCGACCGCGACATCCACAACCTGCCGTTCACCTTCCACCCCGTCTCCGGGCTGAAGACGATGGGCATGGGCAAGGCGGTCCTCGTCGGTCTGGAGCGCATCTCGAAGCAGGACGGCCTGCGGGACATCTGGTACCAGGCCGCCGTCGACGAACTGCCGAAGTGGTACCCCGAGCTCGAAGGGCTCACGCTGCACAGCGCCTGGACCGGCACCCTGGACGTCACGCCCACGAAGTCGGCCATCATCGGCAAGGGCAGCGGCAAGCACGAGCGCATCCTCTTCGCCGCCGGATTCACCGGTCACGGCCTGGCGCAGGCGCCCCTCGCCGGCCAGATCGTCCGGGACCTCCACCTCGGCAAGTCGCCGGGCGTCGACCTCACCCCGTACTCCCTGGCCACCAACCTGGCCCGGCTCGAGGCCTTCTGACCCGGCCTTCTGACCAGGTCCTGCTCGCGGCGGGCGGAGCCCCCACCGCCCCGCCCGCCGCCATCCTGAGAGGAGTAGACCATTGTCGCCGGTACACACGCTGACCGCCCCGTGGCAAGGGGAGGCGCAGACCCCGCTCCACCCCGACACCGCCTTCAACGGATTCGTCTGCGCGCACGTCCTGCACGCACTGGAACGCCTTGGCCTGTTTCGCAGAGTGGAGGACGAAGGCTCCGTGGAGGTGCCCTCGTTCTGCCGTGAACACCACCTGGACCACGCCGTCGTCCACGCCCTGGTCCGCGCCGCGGAATCCTTCGGCTACCTGGCCGTGAGCGGGGACCGCGTCCGTGCGACCCGCACCGGGGAGGAGGTCCGCCAGGCGATCGGCTTCTTCACCTGGGGCGTCGGCGGCTACCACGACGTCTTCGCGAACGCCGCAGCCGTCGCCCGCGGGGAGCGCCGGTTCGGCGTCGACCTCCACCGCGACGAGGGCATGGTGGCGCTCGGCTCGGCCCAGGCGGACTCCGCGCTCATGCGGCACCTCCTGGACCAGGAGATCTCCCGGCTCGACTTCACCACCCTCGTCGACCTCGGAGCCGGCGTCAGCGAGCGGGTCTCCCGCCTGGTGAAGGCGCGCCCCGGAAGCCGTGGCATCGGTATCGACATCAGCAAGTCCGCCACCGAGCTCGGGGCCGAGACCGTCGAGCGGTACGGGCTGCGCGGAACCGTCGAGCCGGTGTGCGCGGACGTGCTCGACATCCTGTTCAACGACCACCGCGTCGAGGGCGCCGACGAGGCCGACGTCGTCATGAGCTTCATGTTCCTGCACGACCTGCTCGTCGACCCCGAGCGCCGCGACCAGGTGATCCCCCGGCTGCGTGCCGCCTTCCCCAAGGCCAACACGTTCCTGCTGGGCGACACCACCGTCAGGCCGAGGAACGGCGAGGACACCCTGCCGATCTTCTCCAGCGGCTTCGAACTGGCGCACGCCCTCATGGGCGTTCCCATCTACACCCGCGAGGCCTACGAGGAGCTCTTCGCCAAGGGCGGCATGCACCTGCGCAGCGCGGTCCCCTTCGGCGCCCCGCACACCTACCTCTTCGTGCTGGAGGCGGCATGAGCGCGGCGACCACCGCGGAGATCGTCTCCGCGCTGCCCATCCCGCTCGCGGTGGCGGGCCACCACCAGCCGGCGCCCTTCTACCTCACGGCGGAGATGTTCGGCGGCATGCCCGTGCAGATCGCGGGCGGCGAGCTCAGCACGCTCGTCGACAAGCCGGTCGCCGCGCCCCACACCCACGAGGTCGACGAGATCTACTTCCTGATCTCGCCGGAGCCCGGGCAGGCCCGCATCGAGGTCCACCTCGACGGTGTCCTCCACGAGCTGACCTCGCCCGCCGTGATGCGCATCCCGGCCGGCAGCGAGCACTTCTTCCTCACCAAGGAAGCAGTGGTGGGCAGTTACTGCTTCGGCATCCTGCTGGGATCCCGGCTGTGACCGCACCCGTACGGCCGCAGCCGAAGGTCTACAACACCAGCGTCCCGGACGCCGACACGATGGTGCGGCTACACCTGAGCGAGAGCCCGTACGGCGCCAGCCCCGCGGCCGTGGCGGCGGCGACGAAGGCGCTGGAACGGGTGCACCGCTACCCGGCGCCGCAGCGGGAGACCCTCGTGGCGGCCCTCGCCGCGCACTGGGGCGTCGCCGAGGACCAGATCGCGGTGGCCAACGGCAGCGACGAGCTGGTGCTGGCCACCGCGCTGAGCCTCGGCGACCCTTCGCGGCCCGGGCTGGTCAGCGAGGGCACCTTCCCCGGCTATCCGGAGGTCCTCGAACGCATCGGCCGCGGGGCGGTCGCACGGCCGCTGCGCGACGGCGCCGTCGACGTGGCGGACTTCGCGGACAGGCTCCCGGAACACGGCATCGGATACGTGTGCAACCCGCACAACCCGTCCGGGACCGCACTGGCCCGGGAGGACTTCGCGAGACTGGTCGCCGCGGCCGACGCCGGCGGGGTACCGCTGGTGTTCGACGAGGCGTACCAGGAGTTCGGCGACCCGGGCCTGCCCCAGACGCGGGACTTCCTCGACCGGGGCGCGCCGGTCCTCGCGCTGCGCACGTTCTCCAAGGCGTACGGGCTGGCGGCGCTGCGCATCGGGTACGCCGTCGGCCGGGCCGATCTCATCGCGGAGGTCCGCCGCACGCTGAACGTCCTGCCCTTCAGCGTCAACCGCGTCGCCCAGGCGGGGGCCTTGGCCGCACTCGCCGACCAGGGGTTCCTGCGCAGGATCCGGGAGTCCACCGCGCAGCGGCGGCACTGGTTCCACGCCGAACTGGAGCGGCGCGGATACCGGTACGTGCCCTCGGAGACCAACTTCGTCGCGGTCCGGGTGGAGGACTCGGCCACGGCGCAGGACGTCCTCGCCAAGGAGCACGGCATCCTCGTGCGGGACACCGGCATGTTCGGCTTCCCCGGCCACCTGCGCGTCTCGCTCGGCACGGAACGGGAACTGAAGCGCTTCCTGGACGCACTCGACCGGCTCACCGCCGCCTAGCCGTCCCCTCACCGAAGTCACCGAACACCACGGAGGTCAAGAATGGTCCAACCGATTCCCGACGGATATGCGGAGCTGACGGCCTACCTGGCCGTGGACGGCGCGAGCGAGGCGATCGCCTTCTACGCCGAGGCGTTCGGGGCCGAGGAGCTGGCCCGGTCCACCGCACCCAACGGCAAGATCATGCACGCGCAGATACGGATCGGCAGCACGATCGTGATGCTCTCCGACGAGCTGCGGGAGGCCGGCCTGCTCGGCCCCCGGGCCATCGGCGGCACCCCGGTCACCCTGTACCTGTTCGTCGAGGACGTCGACGCCGTCTTCGCCCGCGCCCTGAAGGCCGGGGCCACCCAGCAGCGGGAGGTCCAGGACCACTTCTTCGGCGACCGCACGGGCCAGGTGCTCGACCCGTTCGGCCACCGCTGGACGATCGCCACGCACATCGAGGACGTCCACCCGGACGACTTCGAGCGGCGCGCCGCCGAGCACATGCGCAAAGCGGTGGGCGCCTGACGCGGACGCCCCGCCCCCCGGTCCGGGGTGCGGGGCGTCCGGCTTCAGGGCCGCAGCGGCGTCGAGCGGATCCAGCTCCGCTCGGCGGGCCGGGCGATGGAGAGTCCCGCGGCCGCGAACGCCGCGGTCCGGCGGCCGGCGTCGGCGTGCAGCGCCCGGAGTGGGGAGGCGGAAGGCGGCACGTCACCATGCTCACCCACGACCCGCTGTCGGACGCCGCGGTGGACGAGCTGGTCGACTGCCTGCTGCGCTCGGTGGCTCGCCATCCACCGGCCGCGGTACCCGGCGGACGAAGCCGGCAGGGCGCGGGGACTCAGGCCCCGGCGGCCGCCTCGGCCGGGAGTTCCTTCCTGCGGGGGAGGTGCTCCCGGCCCCAGGCGCCGAGGGGTTCGAGCGCCTCGAACAGTTCCTCGCCGCTGGGGGTCAGCGAGTACGCCACGCGCAGCCGGGTGTCGTCGTGCATCGTGCGCAGGACGATCCCGTCGGCCTCCAGCTCGCGCAGCTGCTGGATCAGCACTTTCTCGCTGACTCCGGGGACGAGCCGTTTCAATGCGCCGAACCGGTGCGACTGGTGGTGCAGGGCCCAGAGAATGAGCACCTTCCACTTGCCGCTGATGACTTCCATCGCGGCGTCGAGGCCGCAGAAGACCGGCCGTGCCCTTACGCTCATTTTCTTCTCACCCTCCCCGAGTGTCCCCGTATACATGCGGGTGTCACCAGAGCCGCCAGCGTAACGAAGTGCATTGCTCGCGCGGGCGTTCACAGGATATTTCGCGCCGCTGAATTCCGCCGGAATCGGGCCCGTTCACCGGGCGAACAGGGGTGCCTGCACCTTCTGGTCGCGCAGAAACGGAGCACAGCGCCCGCAACGCCTGCTCCAGCCGGTCGACCTCGGCGTCGCTGAGGAGGGCCGACGCTCGGCGCCGCGCACCGCCACCCGTTCGGGCAGCCCGGGCCCGTCGCCATCGGCGTCTCCTTGTTCCGTCAGGGGGCAACACCGGCAGCCCGGCAGAGGCGGGGCGCATTGCTGCACCGTCTTTCTCGTGCTCCGCCCTCCGGCGAAAACTACAGGCCCTGCGGCCGGTTGATGCGCTGGCCGAGACCGCCGTCGACGTTCAGCTCCTCACCGGTGGTGAAAGTGGCGTCGAAGGCGAGGAACAGCACGGCGCGCGCGATCTCCTCGGCCGAACCGTGACGGCGCATCGGGGTGAGCTCGTCACCGATCTTCTCGAACGCCTGGAGCATCTCGGGACTGGCCCCGGTGATGCCGGCGGTCGGGGTGTGGATGAACCCGGGGCTGACCGCGTTGACCCGGATGTTCCGAGGCAGCAGCTCGGCCGCGATCACCTTGGTGAACGCCCGCACCGCGGCCTTGGATCCGGCGTACGGGCCCATGCCCGGGTTGCCCGAGTCATTGGCGATCGAGGTGGTGAAGACGATCGAGCCACCGTTCTTGACCAGCGGAGCGAGCCGCTGGGCCGTGAAGAACGCGCCCTTCACGTTCACGTTGAACGTGGTGTCGAACAACTCCTCGGTCACGTGCCCGAACGGGCCGGGCTGCGCGAAGCCGGCGTTGACGAACAGTAAGTCGATCTGCCCCAGCTTCTCCTCGACGATCCGGCCGAGGGCGTCGATGTCGCTCAGGAGCCCCGTGTCCGAGCGTATGACGTGTCCCTTGGCGCCGAGTTCGGCCTGGGCGCCGGCCAGGTTCTTCTCGTTCCGCCCCGTGACAAGTGCTTCACCCCCGGCTTCGACCAAGGCCTTGGCCGTCGCAAGCCCCATTCCGATGGTGCCGCCGGTGATAACCGCTTTCTTGCCCGCGTACGTGCTCATGAATTCCTCTCAACTGGTCCGCACGGAAAGCCGTCAGTCGAAGCGCGCTTTCCGGTCGCGGTCACAGCGTCACCCATGAAGGGCGTGGTCACAAGTACGAACATTCAGGTCAGTGGTTACCTCAAGGTATGTGGGGCACCGCGAAGAACCGTCATGAGCGGCGGATTACGGGACCTTCCCAACCTGCCCGCTCCACCCCTGCCCCGGCCCGGTCGGGGCGTCCCCTCTTCGAGGAGTGACCGTGGAACGACGTACCTTCCTGCGCGGCGCCGTCGTCGGCACGTCCGCCGCCTTCGGCGGCACGCTCATGCGGGGAGCCGCCTACGCCGCCCCCGCGCAGCCCGGCCCCGGCCCGTACGGGGCGCTGGGCGCGGCCGACGCGAACGGCATCATGCTGCCCGCCGGCTTCACCAGCCGCGTGATCGCCTGCTCCGGCCTCACCGTCGCCGGAACCTCGTACACCTGGCACAACGCCCTCGACGGCGGCGCCTGTTTCGCCGACGGCACCGGCTGGATCTACGTCTCCAACTCCGAGATCAACCCCTCGGGCGGCGCGGGCGCGGTCCGCCTGAACTCCTCCGGAACCGTGACCGCCGCGTTTACCGGATCCTCTCCGGCGCGCGCAGGAACTGCGCGGGCGGCAAGACCCCCTGGAACACCTGGCTCCCCTGCGAGGAGGCCAGCCTCGGCTTCGTCTACGAGACCGACCCGTGGCTGCCTGATCACCTCGGACGACGTGGTCGCACCCTTCCTGCGGATCACCGGGCAGTCCTCCTCCGAGATCACCGGCCCGGCGTTCTCCCCGGCCGGCGACCGGCTCTACTTCTCCAGCCGGCGCGGCGCCACCGGCAGCTCCTCGGGCGGCATCACGTACGAGGTGACGGGCCCCTTCCGCATCTGACTTGCGTACGCGGGCCGGGCCGGCCCCGGCGGGACACCTCCCGCCGGGGCCGGCCCCGCGCGGCGGGGCCATAGCCGGGGGAGGTCACAGCCAGGGGATCTCGTCCGCCCCGTAGCGGTAGGCCCGGAAGACCGAGTTCTGGGCGCCGCGGGAGGACTCCAGCCCGACCCCCGTCCCGAACGAGCCGAACTCGGGGACCACGTACTCCCACACCACGTCGCCCCCGGCGGTCACCTCGAACAGCCGGCCGAAGCTGCCCTCGGCTATGAACGTGTTGCCGTTCGGCAGCCGCTGCGCGCTCGACATGTAGGGGCTGTAGAAGTTCTGCGGCGGGTTGTCCTCGTACGCCCACACCTCCTTGCCCGTCACCGGCTCGACCTCCACCACCCGCGAGTACGGCACCGAGGTGGTGTCCCGGTAGGTGCCGTTGTCGAAGACGAGGATGTTGCCGTTGTCCAGCTCGTGCGGGTAGTGCTGCTGGGAGTGCACCTCGGGGCCGAGCCGCCAGCGCACCGAGCCGTCGGCGCGGTCCACGGCCACCGTGGTGGAGGCGCTGCGGAAGCCCACCACGACACCGCCGTCCGCGAGTTCGTTGACGGTGTTCGCCATCGGCCAGTGCTCACGGGCGAAATGCGGGTTCAGCGGCACCTCGGCCGGGTCGAGGTGCTCGATGGCGGCCCACCGCCACACCACTTCCCCCTCCCAGGTCAGCTCGTACACCACGTCCCCGTGGACCACGCCGCCCGCCGCTTCCGTACCCGGGATGCCGCCCTGGATACGGGCCGCGTCGGAGGGGTCGAGAGGCTCCACGCCGAGCAGCAGCAGGTTGCCGTTGCGCAGCAGGGACGCGTCGTGGTGGTGGAAGGGGTGGCGGACCTCGCGCAGCACCGTGCCGTCCGGGGCGATCTCCTGGAAGATGCCGCCGTGGTAGACGTCCCAGATCGGGAACAGGGACGGCCCCGAGGTGTCCTTGCCCTGGTAGAAGAGGTTGCCGTTCGGCAGGAGTCGCGCGTGGCGGCCCGGCGGATGCGGCGAGCTCCAGGAGTGCACGAGGCGGCCCTCGATGTCCACGAGCCGGACCTCGCCGGGGCCGGCGATCGGGGTGTAGAGGGTGTAGCCGCCGTAGCTGCGCTCCGGGTCGTGGGCGCGCAGTCCGACGCCGCGGCGGCGCAGGGTGTTCTGGTCGACGGTGCTCATGGTGGTCTCCGTTCGGGTTCAGTCGAGGGTGACGGCGGCCGGGTCCACGGCCTTCAGGGGAGTGGGGTTCAGGTGCCCGCGCAGGGCCGCGGCATCGGCGGAGCCGGGCAGCTGCTGGGCGGCCTTGGCCCAGCCGGCCACCTCCGCCAGCTGCGCGGTGAGCTCGGGCGTGAGCGACGCCCCGTAGGCGTAGCGGGGCTGGAAGGCCTCCACGTAGCCGGCCTGGAGCGAGCCGTGGGCCTGCGCGAGGATCGCGGTACGGGCCCCGGCCGGGTCCGCGGCCATGTCGTGGGGGGCCCGCGCCCCCCCGCGGGGCGCGCCCCCTCGCGGGGACTCTCAAGAGGGGAGCGCCCCCCCCCCCGCCCCCCCCGCCCCCCCCGCCCCCCCGCGC